>CAYSWF010000019.1:0-1516 GCA_964434765.1 uncultured Candidatus Saccharibacteria bacterium | reverse complement strand
AGTCTTGAGCAATACATTCTGCACCTCGTTATACGACGCATCAATTATTATGACGTAATCTACATAGAGGAGCGCCGCCACCAGCGCCGCCCGCTCTCGCTCCGAAATTACCGGCCGCCCTTTACCCTTTCCCTCCCGCACCGACCGATCAGAGTTGAGGCCCACAAACAAAACGTCCCCCTGCGCTTTAGCCTCGCCTAAAAAAGCGAGATGACCGGCGTGCAAAATATCAAAACTGCCATTTACCGTGACCAGTTTCTTACCTTTCTTCTTAAGTTGCGCCGCCAACGCTTCCGCCTGATCAACCGTCAGTATCTTGTCAGTCGGCCAATAATTCGTGTCAACAGTCGTCATATTACTGACTTGTCCCCCGAAGCCTTGGCGAAGGGGGATTACTAGTTACTATTCTCTCCGCCGCCTCCAGCAATGAATCAACAATTACGTCGGGTTGCTTATCAATGTCGTCCTCCTGCCAATAACGACTCCGGATCAGCGCAGCCTTCATTCCCTTGTTTTTGCCCATTTCCACATCCGCCATTTTATCTCCAATCACCCAACTCTGCCCATAATCTATCGGCCCCATCTGCCGCTCCGCCTGCTTAATCATGCCCGTGGCCGGTTTCCGACAGCCGCAACTGCCATCCCGGCGGTGCGGACAATAAAACACCGCCGTTAACTTTATGCCCGCCCGTGCCAGCTCGCCCGCCATGTATCCATGCAGCTTTTTCATGTCCTGCTCCGTATACAACCCGTGGCCAATGCCAGTCTGATTCGTCACCACGGCCAACAAAAAACCAGCTTCTTGCAGCTGCTTCATGCCTTCCCGGGCGCCCGCTATCCATTCCCAATCCTCCCGCCGGCACACGAATTCCCTATCAACGTTGATAGTGCCGTCCCGGTCAAGAAAGACGATTTTCTTTTTGTGCATACTGCTGCCGCCGCGCCACCATGTTACGCAGCTCATCACAAGTTATTCCCACGCTGCCCACCTTGGATACCACCACCGCCCCCCCGGCATTCGCCAAGTAAGACGCCTCCTCCGCAGTTGCCCCCGACAAGAGCCCCAACAACAACAATACAATAGATGTGTCACCAGCGCCTGATTCATCGGCTACCTCTACCACGTTTTCTTGAGGCACGTACATCCCCTCTTTACCCCCGCAGTAAACATACATACCGTCTTTGCCCAAAGTTAGATACACGTCCGCGCACATCTTCATATACACCATCTTAGCCAGCTCGGCCGGCGCCAAAGGCCGCTCCTGATGATTGAGGCCAATATACTCGTGTGCTTCCTTAACATTCGGTGACACAAACGTCGCCCCCAAAAAATACTGCGCCCGCGATGGCTTAACGTCAGCCGCCACCGGTAAATCACGCTGGCTGGCCAGGGTGAGTAAGGTTTCAGCCACTTTCTGCGTCACCACGCCCTTGGCATAATCCGAAACAATAACAGCGTCAACGCCCGCGGCCACCTGATGGGCTCCGACTACGGAGACGCCTACGGCGTCGGCGG
>CAYSWF010000018.1:9691-12127 GCA_964434765.1 uncultured Candidatus Saccharibacteria bacterium | reverse complement strand
TATTATGAATTAACTCGGTAATAAGCACAGTTTTTCCCACCCCCGCTCCGCCGAACAGGCCGACTTTGCCCCCCTTGGTAATAGGGGCGATCAGATCAATAACTTTAATGCCGGTTTCAAACAACTCGACATTTGTATTCTGCTCACTGAAAACCGGGGCGGGCTTGTGAATAGGAGCGCGCTCTTTAAAACTTCCTCCTTGTCCATCAATTGGTTGCCCCACCACGTTGAACATCCGGCCGAGTGTTTGTTTGCCAACCGGGACCGCGATAGCCTGGTTGGTATCATTAACTACTTGCCCACGGTGCAGCCCTTCGGTTGTCCCCATAGCCACAGCCCGCACGGTATGGGTAGATAAATGTTGGGCAACTTCCAACACCAGATCCACCTCATTGGGACGACTCACTATTAAGGCGTTATAAATAGCCGGTAGCTGACCCGGAAATTCTACATCGACCACGACGCCGATAATCTGGTGAATAGTACCCTGTTGTTGTTCGTTCATAGATGCCTCATTTAGAATTAACTAATTGATTCCGCCCCCACCGATATCTCCGCCAGCTCTTGAGTAATTGTAGCCTGGCGAGCGCTGTTATAAGTCAACTTCAAATCTTCCAGCAGGTCATGGGCGTTATCAGAAGCATTTTTCATCGCCATCATCCGCATTGATTGCTCGGAGGCAGTAGCCTCCAGACTGGCCTGATAAAGTTGAACGGCCAGCAGCCGCGGCACCATGTATGACAGCACCGCCGCTGGCGTTGGCTCAAACTTGGCCTCCCGCAACACCTCGCGTATTTCTACTTCCCGCCGGCGGACTTGTTCGGGATCAATGGGCAGTAACTGTTGCCTGGTTGCTACTTGTCGCAGGCTTGAAACAAAATCGGTATATATCATTAAAACGGCGTCAGTAGCGCCGCTGGTAAATTCAGCCGTCACCGTATCCACAATAGGTTGAACGGTTGCCGCCGTAGGCTCGGTTGGCCAATCAGTATAGGCGCCCACCACTTCAATTTCCCCCCTTCGTTCCAGCCTGGCGCATATTTGTGCTCCTTTACGCCCGACCACAATGATCCGCGCCGCGCCCCCCACATCATCCTTAGCCCGTGCTATCTCCTGCAGCAGCACTCGGCTGACATTGCTGGTATAGGCGCCAGCCAGGCCGCGGTCATTGCTGAAAAGCACCAGTAGACGCCGGCCGACCGGACGTTGAGCAAAGAGCGGGTGCGCTTTCGGGTCTGTTAGCACAAATAACTGTGCCAATATCTCTCGGGCCGTATGCGAATAGGGGCGGGAACGCAGAGCCGCTGCCTGCGCTCGGCGCATCTTGCTGGCGGCCACCCGCTCCATGGCCTTAGTGATTTGCTGGATCTTCCCTACTGATTTAATCCGGTGCCGAATTTTATGAATCTTCGCCATGGGTGTTGTTTGTGAATCCCGCGACGGCTGCCTGGACGACCTTAACAATGGCGGCTTTATCTTCCTTCGGTAGTTGTCCTGTTTCCTGAATACGATCAAGCACTTCCTGAACCTCTTGGTGAGCAGCGCGCTGGGCCACCGTTTCCGCTGTTTTTATTTGATCAACCGCCACGTTATCAAACGCGCCGGAGGTTACTGCCAGCAAAACCACCACCTGATCCGCTAGGGAGAGCGGCTGATATTGCCCTTGCTTGAGCACTTCCGTTACGCGCCGTCCGCGTTCAATACGCTGTTTTGTTTCCAGATCCAAATCAGTTGAAAATTGAGCAAAAGCAGCCAGTTCTCGGTATTGCGCCAATTCCAAACGTAACGCGGGAGCCACGGCTTTCATAGCTTTCGTCTGCGCCGCGCCGCCTACGCGCGAGACTGAAAGCCCGACATTAACCGCCGGGCGTATCCCCTGGTAGAAAAGATCGGTTTCTAGATAGATTTGCCCATCGGTGATTGAGATCACATTGGTCGGAATATAGGCCGAGATGTCATTGGCTTGAGTTTCAATAATGGGCAAAGCCGTCAGTGACCCGCCGCCGTGTTCAGGCGCCAGGCACGCGGCGCGCTCCAGTAAGCGCGCATGTAGATAAAACACATCACCCGGGTACGCTTCCCGGCCCGGCGGGCGGCGCAGGAGCAGCGAGATTTGCCGGTAGGCCCAGGCATGTTTGGAAAGATCATCGTACACTATCAACGCGTCTTGGCTATTATCACGGAAATATTCTCCCATGGCCGTTCCGGCATACGGCGCAATATACTGTAGTGCCGCCGGATCAGCCGCGTTAGTTGCTACCACGATTGTTTTTTCCATAGCCTCGGCTCGGCGCAGCCGATCAACAATGCGGGCAATTGTACTCATCTTTTGACCGATAGCCACGTAAATGCAAATCACGCCACTTTTCTCCCGGTGCTGATTGATAATGGTGTCAATGACTATTGCGGTTTTACCTGTTTGGCGATCGCCAATGA
>CAYSWF010000018.1:8724-9681 GCA_964434765.1 uncultured Candidatus Saccharibacteria bacterium | reverse complement strand
GCATCAATAGCCTTGATGCCAGTCATCAACGGTTGGTTTACTGATTGGCGGGTGATTACGCCCGGAGCAATCTTTTCCACTGCCCCCCGTCTCGCGGCTTTTATTTCTCCCAGACCATCCAATGGTTCGCCGAGCGGGTTCACTACGCGC
The DNA here is from genome assembly GCA_964434765.1 of uncultured Candidatus Saccharibacteria bacterium. Lineage (GTDB taxonomy): Bacteria > Patescibacteriota > Andersenbacteria > UBA10190 > UBA10190 > CAYSWF01. Next base: position 9,531 of record CAYSWF010000018.1, on the reverse strand, counting down.
CCTACCATTTCGGGGCCGACTGGAACTTCGAGAATTTTGCCGGTTAGGGTAACTTTGGCGCCGGCCCGAATGCGCCGCTCATTGCCTAATAGCACTGCTCCAATCTGATCCTCTTCTAAATTAAAGGCAAAGGCCGTCATTGGCGCGCCGCCCATATCACTCTCAATGGCAACCATTTCGTTGTAGCCGCAGTCGCGTAAGCCCGTGATCCAGGCAATGCCATCGCCCACTCGCAAAACTGTGCCGACGCTGGTAAGCTGCGCTGACTGTTTTAGTTCAGCAATAGCAGTGTGCAGCTCCGCCGCCAGTTGTGACAATGATAATTCAGTCATAGGGTAAGAATGTGTTTTAATGTACCGGCAACCGAAGCATCAAGCTCCCGTCCGGGCGTGCGCACCACACAACCGCCGATAAGAGCCGGGTCGATGCGAACATCAAGCCGTACGGTCGTAGCTCCCGTAGCTCGTGCTAACGTCGCCTTCAGCGCTTCTATAGTGGAACGTCCCAGAGGCCGCACGGTCGTTACTTCCGCCAGTAGCGTTTTGCGCATCATTAGAAGATGCCGCGCTATTTCGGCCACGACACTGTCGACATCAATGGTGCGGCCTTTGGCCACCAGCTCTTGGGCTAAGGCCGCGACGAGCGGCCCCATCGGATGCCGATCGTGCAGATGGACAAAGGCGCGAGCTAACTGGCTGCGAGAATAGCGAATCATAGACGGCTTTGCAGAGCTCCTCGGGCTTGTGTGATAGCGTCTTCGACTAGCGCCTGGTCCTTCTTCTCATCAATTTTCTCCTTCATAACTCG
>CAYSWF010000018.1:6229-8714 GCA_964434765.1 uncultured Candidatus Saccharibacteria bacterium | reverse complement strand
CACCAATCCCAACACTTCTCGTTTTAGCTCGGCTCGCGCCGTAGCCAACCGCTGCCCTATCTGGGCCTGGGCCTGTTTCATTAGGCGATCAGCCGTTTGCTGGCCGGCCGCCTGCGCGCGTCCCTGAATAAGCAGTGCTTCCTGCTCGCTGCGTCCCACAATTGTCTCCGCCTCCCGGCGCGCTTCGCTTACCATAGAACGTTTCTCACGCTCTAGCTCCTGCCGCACCCGCTTAATGTCAGCCGCCGACTTGAGACTTTCTTCAATAGTCTGGCGGCGTTCCTCCAAAACTCGCAGTAGCGGCCGGTAAGCAAAGCGATACAGCACCCCTAGCAAAATAGCGAAGTTGATCACTTGAAAAACAAGACCACGCACGTCAAGGCCCAGAGCACCGATGCCACCGGCAGCGTGCTCTGCCCCCTCCATCGCTTGGGCAATGCCAAAAAGCATAGAGAAACGAGAAATCGGCACTTACAACTTAGACAAACTTAATAATCAGCGCCACCACCAATGAATAGATCGCGATAGCTTCAGCGAAGGCCACCACTAAAATAAGGACGGTCTGAAGCTTTCCCGCCGCCTCTGGGTTGCGACCGATTGCCTCCATAGCTGCTCGTCCCATCCAACCGATGGCGAGAGCCGGAAAGATACTGCCCAAGACAATAGTTGCGCCGGGCATAATTTCCTTCATTGTTTCTGGATTTAAAGCCATAAGTTATATGTTATTTAAGATTAATTGTTAATGATTAGTGAGGTAGTACCAAGGCCTTGGCCACCACGTTTTCTTGTGGTGCATCGCGAGCCTGGTCCTGGTCCCCATGCTCGGCACTGGCTATTTCTAAGAATATAAGCGTTAACATGGTAAAGACCAGTGCTTGAATAAAACCGACAAACAATTCTAAGAAAAAGAACGGGAGTGGCGCTATCACCGGCGCCAAAAAGCTGATAACTACTAACAGTACTTCACCGGCAAAAATATTGCCAAAGAGACGAAAAGAAAAAGAGATCATTCTAGAAAACTCCGAGATAAATTCCAGGATTCCTACAAACAATAGAACAGGGTTGAGGCTGACATACTTTTTAAGATGGGTAGGAAGTCCCAAACGCCGGATGGCGTATATTTGAGTTACCACCACCGAAATCATAGCCAGCGCGAACGTAGTGTTTAAATCAGCCGTCGCCCCCCGCAGTAGCGGAGTAGTGCCGTAGGAAGTAACCACCGTAATGCTGCCTACGCCCGGTAGCAAACCCAGCCAATTATTAACCACAATAAAGAGGAACAATGTAGCCAGTAGCGGAAAATACGTGAGCGCCCGCTCTCGATTATTGGTCACCCGTTCAATCAGGGCCAGCAACATTTCGCTGCCAGCTTCCAGTATCTGTCCTCCCCTGCCGTTCGGCTGCATCGCCACCCGGCGAGCAGCCAGCACCAGCAAGACAACAATCACGACTGTGCCAATCAAGCCAGTTAGCATGGAATTAGTTATAACCAGCCATCCCCAATGAATCACCGGTTCGGCCGCTAAGTTGATGTGTAGTGTGCTGATATTATTTACTTTCCTCTTTAGATCCTCTTAATTTTACGCGCGATCGCCACGGCCGAGATGATAAACGATAGAATCAAACTTATGATAATAAAAAGCGGCATCGTGTTTGCCCAGCGGTCGAGACGGATACCAATCAGTAGCAAAACAAGCAGCGGTATCACAATAAGAAAGCCCAGCTCTCCCGCCAGCGCCCAAACGCGAATAACCGGCGCGGCTCCCCCGACTAGCTTTTTTTCAGTTCCCGGGCTGTTAGTGGTCATTAATCAAAGTTACTACAATTAACAATTACTTTATACAAAAAGACCGCCTTAGGCGGACTTTAAAGTGGCTTTATGATAGACGGTAGACAGTTAGATGTCAATAATGAAGACCATTGACATTAGTCAACATCAGTTTTGTACTATATCAACTTTTTTCTGGTCAATATCGTGGAGCAGAAGCTCTATTGTCAGATTCGGGAATTCATTCTTCAGCAATACCGCCGCTTTATATAGATTCGCTTCGTGTCGCGCTCGAGAATCATCGTTGCCATACGCGGTGCACCCGTGGCCGCCACTGGCGCTAAAGTGGTCGGCGACCACCAGACGGCGAATATCTTTACCGGCTGATTGCAAAAGCTTAATTTGATCCACCGCTTCCCGTAAAAACGCCCGGCTTTGATTCAAACGAAGCGAAGCCCCCGCCCCGGTAATATCAAAACCAACTGGCAGTCTCCTCCGCGCCGCTCCCGCGCTGTAACGCGCGTCAATACAGCGAACAACAACCGCCAGGCCCTCTTCGTGTCCAGAATTTTCTTGGTAAGTCATAAATTAAAACAGATATTGCCACGCGGCCGCCCCGAAGTCAATATCGGACAATAAATAAACACCACTGGCGGGCAGAGCAGAACTGCTTCCGAACCGCGATGATGGTAATAGATAAGCCCATCTGGGTGAAAT
>CAYSWF010000018.1:0-6219 GCA_964434765.1 uncultured Candidatus Saccharibacteria bacterium | reverse complement strand
GCCCCCTTCGATTCTCCTTCCTGTCAATTTACTAAGGAGCATTGCCAGTTCTTTTTGCAGTGCAGCCTCATCTTCAGTACGTGGCTTGAGGTGGCGATTTGTAAGCTCAACCTGATTGCCAAATTTTTGTAACCGCTCTTGTGTTGCGCGCATCACTCGCTGCGGATCACCGCTTAACGAATCATCCAAATTGCGTAGATGATTTTCTTTCCAGGCTAGATCCATCCCTTGGTCAAATATCAGTTCCATACGGTAAATGAATCCAGGTAAATTTCCCTTAGCCAACTCCTGTTGCAAGGTTCGCTTGTCGTTTTCGGTCATTTTCCCAACTATTTCTTTAACCTGATCAATACCCCTTCTTTCAATCACCTTGCCAAGGTATGAAGCAAATTGAGGGTCAAGATCTGGCTCAAGCGTCGTGATCTGTTCGGTCACTTGATTGCCTTGTTCCTGATTTGCTGGCACGCCAAATTCTGGATCAATAACATTTGTTGGTTCATCTCTATTTTTCTCAGAGGGGTTCTGAAAGTCTGAGATACGTTCGCCATTGTAAAACTCTAAAAATTTATTGAATGTAAGTTTACCTTTGCGATTTTTATTACCTTCCCTTGCTAATTCGACCTGCAAGTACCCGCCCCCATCATAATTCTCGTCTTCGAATATTCCCAAGATAGTGCCGGACTCCAACACACTGCTTCCATCTTTGGACACAACATTAAAAGTGCTACCCGTGTCAGGATTTAGTTCTGAAATTGACTCAATAGGTGTGAATGATTCAGCATCAGGCAACTCGGGAGCCGGTAATTCTGATGGAGCATCTTCAATTCCCATATAAACATCCTAACACCAGCAAGGATTACTAACTAACTCCATTTACCGAACCACAAGCTGATAAGTCCATTATTGATGCTATCAAGTCAACTAGCGGCGAGAGAGGGATTCGCCCCGCATGCGCGGGGCGCCCAGCGAATGCTGGACGAACCCAGAGTGGCCACTCGGGTTCAATGCCGGGGGTCAGATCAATTACTACGTCGTCTGATTTCATATACTGGCATAATGTTTAAGTTTGGGTTGCTAAGCCTTGGTCCATTCCTTAATGCTGGTCAAATCACCAAACAGGCAAATGGGATCCATGGCCTCAATTTCGTCCATGTATGGGAGATCGGAGGGCATGCCGTGCAGAAAAAATATCTTTTTGTGATTAACATACGCCTGTCCTAATTCTATGAGCACATTGCCACCAATGTAATTTTGAATACCATTTTTCTGTGAGTTGACGATTAAAATAGCGTCACTTTCAAGGATATGCCTGTAATGCTCATGTAGGTAATTGTTTTCTCGTTTCAATGCTGCGCGTTCGCCGTTATTCCATCTCTTGATATGGTCTTGCATTTCTCCGCGTACGCATGCTTCATAGTGAGGATGAATCCAGCCATCAAAGCCTAGAGCGCAAAGTTGATTTTTGACAGAAACCATTTCATGCATAAAACTGCTGCTACCCAAAATATATATTCTCATGCGGAGAGGGTGGGATTCGAACCCACGGTCCCTGTGAAGGGACTCGGCTTTTCGAGAGCCGCGCACTAGTCCGCTATGCGACCTCTCCGTGCCGTTATTATACGCATCGCCAGACACAAAAACAGCCCCTCCGGGCTGTTTTCGTCCTTCAACGCAGAATACTTGGCACCGACCTACTCTTGCTAGAGTATCACTTCTAGCTACCATCGGCGCTGGCGGGCTTAACTTCCGTGGTCGGAATGGGAACGGGTGTACCCCCGTCGCTAAAGGCACCAAGAAGCCTGCGTTGAAAGGAACTTGCGATTACACATCACTAGCCAAACATGGTCTAACATACACGGTAAAGATTCATACAACTGGACCTATTAGTACGGGTCGGCTCAACACATTACTGTGCGTACACCTCCCGCCTATCAACCTCATCATCTTTGAGGGGTCTCCTAACGAAACCTGATCTTGGAGTGGGCTTCGCGCTTAGATGCTTTCAGCGCTTATCACCAGCCCAACGTAGCTACCCAGCCATGCCCAAGAACTGGACAACTGGTACACCAGAGGTTGGTCCCTTCCGATCCTCTCGTACTAGGAAGGACGCTCCTCAAGTTTCCACGCCTGCGACAGATAGGGTCCAACCTGTCTTGCGCATTGTTTTATCTTCTGTTACCAGAAGCATGGACTATATTATCATCCCGCAAGTTGCGGGAGGCCAACGTATGATAGCAATATAAAGTATCAGAACGTGCGTGCTATCTCTTCTCGCCTAATGACGAGAATCAGTCTCTACGGGGTTAGTAATCCTTCAGCTTTCAGAGTGCTTCTTACCGAAGCGCTCACATTTATCCTTCGCTTTGAATAGTTCAAGTGTTGGAACTTATCAATCAAAGATGCTAGCTCAATAAATTGAGCAGCTGTCTTAACTGATTGTTTCTTGCGAAGAATACTAAGCATAAGACTTGCCTGACGCTTTTTGAGATACAAGTAAGGGCGAACAGCGTTAAGGAGTGAAGCAATAGACGAAACATCGCCAATTGTATACTCGACAACACCATCGTTCCTATCCCTCAAATACCCAACGCCTGTTATGCGTTGTATATATTCAAGGCCACATCGCTCCTTTCTTGACTGAAAGAAAACGATATTTGGGGCAACTTGATATAAATAATAGTAAGTCCTGTTCGGCTTCAACCGAACATAAATACTACCATCACCATCAAGAAACCCTGCTATGTATGCTCTTTGAGCGACAGAAAGTTTATGCATAAAGCATCATTTGAGAACTAACTTCCCTCGGTATTATCCTAACACACGACAGGTTAAGTGTATATATTAGGACTTCACCGATATTAGTTAACTTTTCCCTAGACAATTACTTGTCTAGGCCGCCGCGGGCAGATTGCCCGAACGGTTTGAACCCAGCTCGCGTACCCTTTTAATTGGCGAACAGCCAAACCCTTGGGACCTTCTTCAGCCCCAGGATAGGACGGGCCGACATCGAGGTGCCAAACAGCGCCGTCTATGTGGACTATTGGGCGCTATTAGCCTGTTATCCCCGGAGTAACTTTTATCCGATGATCTTCCGCTCTTCTACATGAGAACGGTCGGTTCACTAAGCTCCACTTTCGTGACTGCGCGGCCTGTACGCCTTGCAGTAAAGCCGGCTTCTGCCTTTGCACTATCAGTCCGGTTTCCATCCGGACCTAGCCGACCATATAGGCTCCTCCGTTACTGTTTGGGAGGAATCCGCCCCAGATAAACTACCCACCAGGCACTGTCCGGGTGGTGGATTCACACCACGTCGTTAGATGTATCAAACAATTAGGGTGGTATCTCACTTGTCGACTCGCCCCCCACCGAAATGAGGGGTTCAAAGTCTCCCACCTATGCTGAGCAAACAGTTCAACACATCAATACCAAGCTGTAGTGAAGCTTCACGGGGTCTTTCCGTCTAGCCGCAGGTTGGCGGCATCTTTACCGACATTGCAATTTCACCGGGTCCCTCGTTGAGACAGTCCCCCAGTCGTGACGCCATTCGTGCGGGTCTGAACTTCATGTTGGGGTCCTCTTTTCCAAGAGGCATAGACTATACCTTTATTCTCTCATTAAGTAATATGGCTATCTTCTTCAGAGAATATTTTCTTCTGGAAGAAACATCCATCCGAGACATCAACTGTGTTTTTCATTACTCAATTGAGAGATACCGGCGTGTGATGATGTTGAAGTATCATATGCGGAAATCATCATCTCACCCCGCCTCTGGCGGGGATCAGTCGTTACGGGGTCACTAGGACTTCCCACGGTATTACCCACGCTCATAATTATATCACAATTAGCGAACAAATTATGAACATTAGAGTTTCACCGTTATGAGCCGGATTCGTTTCTAATACTCACGTATTAGAGCTGGCGAGTTCTCACCAGACAAGGAATTTCGCTTATCGTTGTTGCTCTATCTCGCTTAGATAGGGCACAGCCATTTCTGCTGTACTCTGCATGTCGCCATGCAGATCGGACTATATCTTCCGTGCACCCCTTTGTGGTGTCACGGCCTGACGTATAGTCTCTGAGGATCCCGTCGTAAACGGTTTCCTGCTGATTGTCTGGTACCGCGTAATCGCCGAAGGCAATTTTACGCGGCGCACTTGTTGGATTGCTCCTTAAGTACTCCAGAGGTTCCAGCATATAGTCAGGTTTTACTATGGCAGCACCTGCGCACGAGCAGATTTTTCCTACCATAGGACGATTCATTTGTGTTAGCTGCATGTCGCCATGCAGATCGGACTATATCATCCACGTTATCGCAAAGCGATTTTATGTGGTTCGGCGTATAGTCTCTGAGGATTCCATTCAGAGAGTTGGAAGGTAAAGGCGAATATTCCATTACTCGCCTGGTCAAACTTAGTGTGCAACGTATTCCTTTAGAGCGCTGATGATTGTCTGCCCTTGCGGAGTTGGCCGCACGCCAGTCCGAGCTATCAAGTCATTTAACAGCTCCAAAGCTGCGTTCACCATACTTTTGGGGTCGTTGGTGTCCATGTTAGAAATGGACGGTGCCTCCGTTGGCACGTCTGCAAAGCCGGATACAAAGCTGGCTTGCATTCTACGTCGCGACTCAAGAGCCGCATATCTCACCCTTGAACTCATTTTATATCTCCTTGAGCTTGAGGAAACTTTTTACCTTCCAACCCTCGAATGGCCTTTCCTGCTGATTGACTGCACCTGAAGCATTTTTACGCATAGTTCTTTTATTGTTCTATTATAACACCTATGTGTAGCTCAGGATACTCAGTGTTTCCAGCATATAGCCGAATTTTATAACTACTAATCTCTAATAGTTATCGCCGGCGTTCATCGGCGCTTAGCCTCTCCGCTTTCACGGCGAGGGTTAACGTTCCGACACTGGCCAGGCGTCAGCCCCTATACATCCTCTTACGAGTTCGCAGGGACCTGTGTTTTTGTTAAACAGTCGCCAGGGGTCATGCGCTGCGGCCCCGCCAAAGGCGGGGCAGCCCTTATTGCTAGCTTACGGACGCTGTTTTGCCGAGTTCCTTAACGAGGGTTCTCCCGATCACCTTAGTGCTCTTACACCTACCTACCTGTGTTGGTTTGCGGTACGGACGACTAAGCAGATTTACCCGCCGCATGGGCGGGCATATATCCGACGCTTTTCCGGGGAACATCCTCCTTGCTAGAGGTTTGGTCTTGCGACCGCACTCTCCCGCGACACTTCGCCGTTAAATGGACACCCGGATTTACCAAAGTATCCCGACTACAGGTGCCGCGCAGGGAAAGTCATATACCCTGAACAACTTAGACATTCCGTCACGCCTGATACACTGCTTAGCCGGCGCAGGAATATCAACCTGCTGTCCATCGACTACGCCTTTCGGCCTCGCCTTAGGACCGGCTAACCCTGGGTTGATCGACATTGCCCAGGAAACCTTAGGTTTTCGGTGACAAGGGTTCTCGCCTTGTATCATGCTACTCATGCCACCATTCTCACTTCCCTGCGCTCCACTGAACTTCACAGTTCAACTTCAACGCTGCAGGAAATGCTCCTCTACCACCCCGCCAAGGGCGGGGTCCGCGCTTTCGGTAACTATCTTGAGCCCCGTTGAATTTTCGGCGCAGAGTCGCTTGACGAGTGAGCTGTTACGCTTTCTTTAACAGATGGCTGCTTCTAAGCCAACTGCCTCGCTGTCTATGCAACTCCACCACCTTTTCCACTTAGATAGTATTTTGGGACCTTAAGCGGCGATCTGGGCTGTTTCCCTTTTGAATATGGAGCTTAGCCCCCACATTCTGACTCCCGTGATGATTTATCCCGCGTAGGCGGGATGCTACCAGCATTCGGAGTTTGCTAGGGTCTCAAGGCTTGCGCCCTGAAGATCCCTGGCAGTGCTCTACCACTGATAGTTAACTCACGAGGCTAGCCCTCAAGCTATTTCGAGGAGAACCAGCTATTGCCAGGTTCGATTGGAATTTCTCCGCTACCCACAAGTCATCCCACGGTATTGCACGGCCGACGGGTTCGGGCCTCCACCCGCCTTTCGGCGGGCTTCACCCTGCTCATGGGTAGATCACCTGGTTTCGGGTCTCGTGCATGCCATTGTCTAATGCTTTTGTTCGGTTACCCAAACAAAAGTAGTAGAATTTCGCGCTTTTAACACTCGCTTTCGCTACACCTCCGTCACGTTCTGTGACTTA
>CAYSWF010000017.1:7136-12307 GCA_964434765.1 uncultured Candidatus Saccharibacteria bacterium | reverse complement strand
GGCTTGGTGATGGTGGCGGCGGAGGTGGAGGAGGCGGCGGTGGTGGCGGAGGAGGCGGAGGTGTCTCGCTGGGACTCGGACTCGGACTGGGCGGTGGAGAAAGACTGGGGCTGGGAGACGGACTCGGACTGGGACTGGGTGAAAGACTGGGACTTGGCGACAGGGAAGCAACCACGCTCGGGCTTGGTGATGGTGGCGGCGGAGGTGGAGGAGGCGGCGGTGGTGGCGGAGGAGGTACCACACTCGGACTGGGTGATGGCACCACTGACTGAACAGGACTAGGCGAGGGAATTGGTGATGGCGACGGCGACGGGCTGGGTGACGGCGACGCCACGTCATCATCATAAATTTCTCCAGTAGTTAGCCCTGTCCCCGAGTCTGGTCCGCTGCTCCAGTTCCAAAAATAATCTACTATATAGAGTTCAATTATTGGTATCTCCGCTATCACGTCGGATATTACCCTGACCGTAAAAACATCACTGGAAGAACCATCCGGTATAGTTATTAGCTGGCCGTTAAACACATAATCACTCCCCTGTACCGCCGTTATATCAGTAGTAGTAAGATTCACTGTAACGCCTCCGTGATCATTGACTCTCCGCCCATTCTCGTCCGTCAGATAAATGTAAAAATCCATTAACGGGGGGCTATTTGCGTTATTGCCTTCCAACGTCAGTGACCCCACGTAGAGCACCGAAACGTATAGCAGGTCATCATCCGTAATCGTTCCTGTCGCCATCCCTCCCCCTGTGCCCTGACCGCCGCTCCAGGCGTAATCCACCGCGAACATCTCGTCCCTCGGCCGCTCCGGCTTTAGGTCGGAAATCACGCGCACCTCAAACACTCCGCTGCTGGCGCCGTCCGGAATGCGTATAGTCGCTGTTCTCTCCCAGTAGTCCTCATTAACCAAAGTAGTAATGTCCCGCGTCATCAAGGTTACATCCACGCCCCCATGGTTAGAGACCTGGTTATTTTGCTTGTCATACACTGTGGCTGTAAACCTCGCCATCACCTCGTCACCCGGATCTCCTTCTGTTGCTGCCGCGTCGCTCACCACTACGTGCAGCCGATCGTCATCCTCGATAACCCCCGTTGCGGAAGACTGGGTAACCGTAACATTCCCTTTGCAGGTTCGGCTTACATCCACATAAAAATTCTCCTCTGGTTCCGGTGACAGATCAGACACCGTGTTTACTGCGAAAGTCGCACTGGTCGAGCCTTTCCCGATAGTAATTTGCCTGGATGTTATTTGTTCAAAGTCAGCCCCAGCCTTAGCCGAGCCGTCTCGCGTTGAAACTTCTAGCACCACTTCTCCCGGACTGCTCACCGGGGTGCCGCTTGCATCATGCGCATACACTTCAAAGACAATTTGATTTTGTATCGGTGGGTCGCCCTCCGTTGCTTTTCCCGGCGCTACTGCCCTGACCGATACTGGGAGCGGCGCCGCGCATTGTGGATCCACTAGCAATTGTTGCTGTAAGGCCAGCGGCCAGTCACACGGCTCTGTGTCCTTCAGGGACACCCCACTGCATGTGCACCAAACTTCCTGTTCGCTAGCTATACTCGTAACCTTGGCGCCTGCTCCGACATGATTTAGGTTGTCGACCGTGTCGTATAATAACGACAATTCCATCCCTGCCGGCACATCCACCGCGGCCGTTCCCGTCTTTGTCTCCATGGCGCATTGCGGCGCGCTCCCGGTAGATTCAAAAACCTTAGTGCCCCAGTCCCACGGACCAACCATGTAAACGCGGTCCTTATTAGCAGCAGTCTGCTCCACCTCGCCCCTCACATTAACCCCTATCCTGTAAAGACAGTTTTTCTGTCCGCCGCAGAAAATCGTACTGAACGGCGACTGTTGCTGGTTGTTGCCTCCCGCCACGCAATTCCACGAATCTTCCACCGTCACGCTTAAATTAGCAGCCGCCGAGCATATTCCAGCCGGCAGCGGCGGTTCACTTTCGGCCTGCGCCAGCTTCCTGGGTGCGTCAGTCATAGCCGCCTCCGCCTCCCGCACTGAAGCAGTTACCTGCTTCATCAAAGCCAACACTTTTTCCTTTACCATGACGTAAGGCTCTGGTATTCCCTCCGGAATTTCTTGCCCCGGCACCCGTGGCTTTCCGCCCTCTGTGTAATAACCCGTGCCTGGCTCACAAAACTTCATACTGCCCTCTTTGACCGGCACAATTTCACTACAGTCGCACGAACAGTCATCTGCCCACCACGGATCACCTGGTCGGCCCGAGCACACCGACCCCGCCACATATTCACTCTTTAGCTGCACAAACACTTGCGGAATATCTCCCCACAATTGCTTATTACGATAAGGCTCTGGTCTGCCGCTCACCACCGCTTCCGCTAACGATGGACCGTTCTCACACCAGGTCAGCTCCACCGCATACTTGGTCGGCGGCTCTCCCGGCTTGGCCGGCGGCACCACTGGCGGGCCCCACCCTCCAATTTCTCTTTTTTCCTTGGCGCAAGTAGTCGCTAATGTTTTTGGTAAATCAAGCGCTGCCTCAAAATCACTTGTCCTCACGCCGTCATCAGCCGTCTCATCCTTGTCGGCCTGGCCCTCGTACGGAGCCATTATTTCATAAATCAATACTGGTCGCTCCTCTGCCCAGGCGCGCTGAATCACCTCTGACAGCACTGTCAGGTTGCCGCCGTCAAAAGCGGCAAAGGCATCCTGAAACTTCTTTTCCCAACTGTCTATCGCCCGACTGTAATTAGTTAAACTGTCTTTCTGTACCTGATCATACGCCCCCTTTTGTGTATCAAGAACTCCGTAATACCTGTTTATCACTCCCTGTAATCTTGGCCCCAGCCCTCCATCACTTTTTATCTGACAAGCCATCTCGATAGACTTTTCTGCATTTTTTTCTGCCTCGCACGTGTACATATCAAATACGTCCTGCTTGCAAATAACCTGCGGAAAATTATCTTTCCGCTCCTCTTGAACATTACTGTAATCGTCCCGCATATCTGGCTGCTTATTCTCAATATTTTTTAGCCAATCAGCTTTCTTGCTGCTAATTTCCTCCCTCGCCTCTTCCGTGCTTCTAGCCCCTGCCCACACATCTTGAGCCAAGCCTATCATCTCTTTCCAGTTGCTGCCGTGCGCTTGCCCCAGCTTCTCTCGCACCAGATCATTATGTTCTATCCCCAGCAGCACGTTCTCATGCACCAGTTGCTTGAAGTACTGCTCGTTGTCAAACAGCGGTCTTAAGAAAGCCGCCGCCGGGCGGCTGCGGCGACTTAAAGCATCATTCAGATCCGGCTCTACAATTCTATTGTCCTCCAGCGCCCGGCACTCGCCCGGCACAATGTCCGCCACCGCTTCCGCAAAGCGCATCCCCAATTGAGGCGAAGAATCCTGACAAGGCGGGATTAGTCCTTGCCGTAATTCCTTATCGTGTTCCGAACACGTCACTGGCCGCTGCTGCGGCTGCAAAGATTTTATGTAATTAGGCCCCAGCCTGGGCATCAGATTTTGATAAGTTTCTCGGCAGCCTTCTTCCGCCGGGTCGCACACTATAGCCGGTTGCGGATTGTCCCGATAAGTTTGGATGCCTTTAACTTCGCCTGTCTTGCTACATACCCCCGACAGTACTTTCTCTCCCATTGCCGCGTACATTTTCCCCTGCCCGTCAAAGTAATAAACCGTCAGGTTATTCAAATACATTTCCGCCGCCTCTTCCGTGTGCAAAGAAAACGTGTACGACAGATGCCCTCCAGGTACCAAGTCTTGTCCCGCCCACCAAATTAAACGCGCGTCTTCCTCATGTTCTGCCAGTGGCTCCGTCCTCTCCAGGCTCGTGCCCAGCGGATATTGATTTTGTATCGATAGTCTTTGCGCCGGCTCATCGCCATAATTTCGCACCACCACTCGGTAATTCTGCGCCTCGCCGACTGTGGTGCAAGTATCGGAGCTCAATAAAAAAGCCGTCAAAAAAGGACCGCCCTCAACCCCTCCCCCCTCCGCTTGTGGCGGCTCACTTTCAGCCTCTAGAAAACCGGACAGGTGCCCCAAATTAGTAGAAAAAGCTGCCCCCCGGAGCTTCTGCGCTATATATTCCTTGTATTGGACATCTTGTGGCAAGGCTAATGATACCGGCTCTACAGCCTGCACAAAAGGCATCACCAAAGCCGCCGCGAAAATGTTTGCCAGGCTCCACAAAGAAAACGCCATAATTCTCTTTAGTATTCCCTGTACCAGCCCGGCGCCTGCCCCGGAGGCCTTACTTCCTCATCGCTCGGACCCTCCTGGCCGCAATCACCCTCATATTCCCCTCCCAAAACTGCCGCTATCGATTTGCCCATCAGACATTTTTCCACCGGTCCAAACCGCAGCGACCTCGTATTACCGTACATCATTAAATTAGCCGGCCTCACTGTATCAGGATTATTGCATCCTTTTGTGCATATACCATCCAGGCTGATGTAAGTGCTAATAATTCCCTGGCATTCTTCCATAGAGCCAAAGCAATTCGGCCCTCCCGGCCCCCGTATACCTAAGTCGCCATAATATTCATCAGCCATAGCTGCCACGGCGTGCCCCAACTCATGTGTCACTAAGTCGCCGGAGGCTTGCGCTCCCACCGCCGTCATCAAAGTACCCATCCCCGACGTACCGCAATTACAAGGCGCGTCCATAACCACCACTACCACCGTGTCCCACGGTATGCCCTGCTCCGCCAGCACTTGCTGTATCCTCCCCTGATCAGGGCAGAGGGGGAAAGAGCTACCGCCACAGGAAATAGTCCGGCAACCCAGGTCTTGTACATTAGCCACCACCTGTACGTTTACCGAGCTGGCGTAAACACTCCACGGATCAATCGACAGCATAGTGCCTCGAATGCCGCTAGCCACCGCATTCAATACTGACGTATTGGGCGGCAGAGGCGGGAAGCCTGGAGTTTGCGGCACGCTTGATATTACGACAATGTTATAATTGCCTCCTGCCCCCAGCACTTGTCTTACCCCCGTCAGCCACCCGGCCAGCCTTTCCCATAATATCCTTCGCCGCTCCCCCCCTCTTTCCTCTCCCTGTGATAAATCGTCAAGGGAGAAAGACCGTTCGCTTAACACTACGCCTCTAGGCGTAATTAATCTCACCTTCACCGGTTTACTGTCGGCCGGCAACGCCAAAACAAAACGACTCACACTAT
>CAYSWF010000017.1:6025-7126 GCA_964434765.1 uncultured Candidatus Saccharibacteria bacterium | reverse complement strand
TCCAGAGAGTAAATAGGGTTAGTGTTTCTCTCCCCTCCATCTACCATAACTACCGTTGCTACCTGAAATTTCTCCTCCACTATAACCTGCTCCTGCTCGTCCAGAACCTGCAACACCGAGTAAGGATTTTCTTCCCCTACGGTATAAAATTGAATATTGGCCCGCTCGGTCGTTTTCTCCAAGTTTGATATTTCTAGGGTAAAACTGGGCTGCCGTCGGTACTGAATCGTCACTGCTAAATTATATTGTTTGGCTGGCGTCGGGGTAGCCACCGTCCTCTCTTCCTCCTCTCCCGTCCGCTCACTTTCTGGCAGACCGTCCCCGCTTACTCCTTGTTCATCTGCCACCTGGGGGCGCCCCTCCTGTGTTAAAGGCAGCTGTCTGAAATACTCCCCCAGTTTTTCCACCCCGTCCCCACCCCTGTAACGCACCGCTATCGAAGCTCCCACCGCCAGCCCTGCCACCATTAAAACAACTACGCTGCCTACCACCCAACGTTTCCTTTTTTCTTCAGGCGCGGGCGGCAGCGGTAAAGACGGGGGAGAAATATCTTCAGGCATACAAAAAACTCTCTAGTGCCATCATAACATAACCAATCCAACTATTTTGTTTTGACTCGGCTACTGGGCCATCGATTCCCGTATTCGCCTCAAACGCTGAAACTCTGCTTGTATCAAGGGGTAGTATGTGCGGTCAATTACCTCCAACTGCCGCGTTGCTACCAGCGACCTGGCTGGGTCGCTTCCCCACTGCGCAATTTGCTCAAACGTTAGCGCCAAGGCCTCTGTGTGCCCCAGCAGCAGCCTATGTACTTCCCTAGCCGACTTCGGCACCTGCCGCCCCGTTAAGTCCTGCCGGTAAAGGCGAACCTGGTCAGCCAAACTTAACATCGCCGACGGATTGTTGTTTTCCTGCAACTGATACTGTGCATCCATATACAACGTCGCGTTAGCCAGCGCGTTATCGTTGTTTGCCACTGACAGATAGTGCTCTATGCGCGCTGCCGTGTCCTCCACTTCCGTCCCTAATCCACTATCAGGGCGTGGCAAAAGCGCCTGCACCGGTTGCTTGCTGGCAAACTCATTCAGCGCCGCCGGCGTC
>CAYSWF010000017.1:4555-6015 GCA_964434765.1 uncultured Candidatus Saccharibacteria bacterium | reverse complement strand
TGCCTCGGCATATTCCGCCTCGTACTGCTTTGTTAAATCCTTACTGCCACTCTTATCATAGTCATCGATAAAATATTTATCAGCCGCCAGCGGCGGGAGCTGCAGTGGCAACTTGCCTTCTCCTTCTTGTGCTTCCTCGGGCAACTTATCATCCGGTGCCGGCTTCATCGGGTCATGCCGCGCCGCTACCTCTTCGCCGTCCAGATATCCGTCGCCATCACTGTCGGAATTGTTAGGGTCAGTTCCCCAGCCGCTCTCTTCATTATTTGTTAACCCGTCATTATCATCATCAGCCGCCAATAATCGTTGTTGCTCGTCCTCCGCTGCCGGCTGCAATACCCCGAACTGTTCCGCTTGCTCGCCAGCCGGCGGAGTTTCTTGGTCACCCCAGCGCTGGCGTGCCAAAAACACGCCGCCGGCTGCCGTGCCGATCACTAGAACCACAAAAATAACAATTATTATAAACCGTGGCATCACTTCTTCGAGTATACCACGCGTGACAGAGCAAGCCACGCGGAAGCTGGTATCTCCTGCGGGCGCTGTGTTGGTTCAATACCAACCTGGCGCAGCCGGGCGGCCGCCGCGCCAGCCTCCAGGCCAAACAATTGCCGCATTCTTCCTCCCACCTGCTTCCTTTTCACCTGGAAAAACTGTTTAGCCAGCGCCAGCGCCGCCTCCCGCTCCTTTACTTTAACGCTAGTCCGCCCCGCGGGAATCAGCAGTATCAATTGCGAATCCACTTTAGGCTCCGGCCAAAAACAACTGGCTGGCACGTTGAGCAGTGTTTCCGCCTTACCCCACAGCTGCACTGCCAAACCAATCAAAGATAAATTTCCGACCGGAGCTGTCAAACGCTCTCCCACCTCTCGTTGCACCAACAACACTGCTCGCTCTGGCGCGGGGTTGAGTTGAGTCAATCGTCGAATAATAAAACCCGATAGGTTGTAGGGAATATTTCCTACCAATTGGTAATTATCGTCCCCACCCCAAGCCGCCGTGCGCAAATCATCAATCACTAATTCCAGGCGGCCAGTCATTCGTCTTGGTATTCCCTCCTTAATAAGATTACCCAGCGCGGCGTCTCGCTCGATGGCTCTAACTTTATAGCCAGCTTCGAGCAACACTCCTGTCAGGGTGCCGACTCCCGCTCCCAATTCTGTCACTCGGGTAGAACCATCCAATGCCAGCAATGTCGCTTCCACAACTTCTGCGCACACCAGAAAATGCTGACCAGCCGAGTGTCGTGGCGCAATGCCTGCTTTAGCCAGCAACGCTTTGAGATATGATATATCGGTTAGATTTTTCCACACAGTGTGTTTGTTATAAACAACTGACAAAATCAACCTACAGGGCAGCTACTGCCATTCCCTTAACTCCCATTATAACAAGAAGACAAATAAAGAGTAATGTCAATGTTGACTGGCGCTGACACCTCTCTACAATACCACCTTGACCCTTCA
>CAYSWF010000017.1:0-4545 GCA_964434765.1 uncultured Candidatus Saccharibacteria bacterium | reverse complement strand
TGGGTTGCCCGCGGAGTGGAACGAAACAAAAACACTAGACACAAAATTACCTCCTTAAGTTAAAGGAACAATCAGTAGTGTCGAGTAATTCACAACCCACCCCTGACCAGGACAGCGATAGCGTTCCGCTTCTCAAAAAGTATATTGTCCACACCGCCTTTCTCTCCTTAATAATAGGGGTGGCCTGGCAGGGCCGGACGTCCGCAGCCACTGACCGCAACTCTTTGTTGTATAGCGTCATCGCCGGAGAAGAAGTAGTAGAAGGCCCCCTGGATCCCACGGCCTATGCTGGTACCGACACCCCGGGGGTTGGCGGAGCCCGGCTGTCCGCGCTGGACGCCAGTTTAGGCATTGAGCTGATCACCTTCGACGATCCCGAGGTAACATTTGCTAGCACGCTCGGTGGCAACGCCGCGATTGCTCCCCTAAGCCCTCTAGCACCCGAGCCTGGCAGCGAGCCCGCATCGTCCTCGCCAGACAAGCCCCGTGTCTACACCGTGCAGGAAAGCGACACCGCCGCTAGCATTGCTGCGGAGTTTAACATCAGTACCAATACTATTCTCTGGGCCAACGGTCTTACTGCCAGAGATATCATAAAGGTAGGTGATAATCTCACCATCTTGCCTACCACCGGAGTTTTACATACCGTTGACTCTGGCGAAACTGTCCTGGCCCTGGCTAACAAATACGACGCTAATACCAATGACATTATTAACTACAACCAACTTGGCGACGATGCCAAGTTATATATTGGGCAGAAAATCATTATCCCCGATGGCTACATTAGCCCTCCCCCCGCTTCCCCTCGCGTTGTTTCTAATACTGTCCCCCTCGATGATAGTGATATTCCGCCCCCCGCCTCTGCGGAGGAAGCCGGTTTCATTTGGCCGACCATCGGCCGCCACCTTTCCCAGTACTTCCGCTGGGGCCACACTGGCATCGACATAGACAATCAGGCTCGTCCGCCCGTCTACGCCGCTGCCGCCGGCACCGTTGAGTTCACCGGTCGCCTCGGCGCTTACGGCAACCTCGCCATCGTCAACCACGGAGGCGGCCTAACGACATACTATGCTCACCTCGATAAATTTTATGCCAGCCCGGGGCAATCCGTAGCCAAAGGCGACGCTATCGCTAAAATGGGCTCAAGTGGACGATCTACCGGTCCCCATCTACATTTTGAAGTGAGGCGCTACGGCCAACCAGTCAACCCCTTGTCAATGTACTAAAACGTGATTTTTATTCCTCCCTGTCTCTCCTCCTCCAGATAGACAACCTGCCCCGCCACTTTTTTTGATGATAATGCGTTGGCCAAAACAGTATCGCCAGTGCCGCTCCCAGCAAGCCCACATCGCGAATCAACACGGCGTCAATACCTTGCGTGACAATAATTGCCAGCAGGTGCGCCGCCGCCAAGGCGCCCATCAACTTTGGCAGCACTGGCACCGTCAAGGCCAGACCCACCACCACGTCAAAGAACCCGCTTGCTTGCAGGGCTGTCTCGCGCGTCAAACCCAGCGGTACCTTGGCTGGTGCGTAACCAATCCACAGCTCGGGGTGCCGCAATATGTCAATGCCAATCCACAAAAAAGTTAAGCCCAGCCCCAGCCGTAGAAAAAGGTACGACCAGCCGTGTCGTCCATACTTCATGATGAGATTATATCATGTCTTATTTTGGAGCGAGTGAGGGGAATCGAACCCCTGGCATCAGCTTGGAAAGCTGAGGTATTACCACTATACGACACTCGCTTAAGTCGGGGTGCCGAGATTCGCCCTGAACCACGTTGGGTTCAGGGCGCCATGCACCCTACGTGGTGCATGGCGAACCACTCAGCAAGTCGGGGTGGCCGGATTTGAACCGGCGACCTCATCGTCCCGAACGATGCGCGCTACCGCTGCGCTACACCCCGGTGGACCGTGCCGGATTCGAACCGGCGACCTCATGCGTGCGATGCATGCGCTCTGCCAACTGAGCTAACGGCCCTAAGTTGCGTGTGTGACATTAGTCCCCCGCCGCTCGCTATGCGAGCTAGGGGGGACACCCTCCGCTTTAACGCTGCTAAGCTTATCTGTGCGTTAGCGAAGTGTGGCTGCGCCACCCGTAGCTCTTCGCGTGAGCGAAGAGCGGAGGGTGGACCCAAGCGGGCTTGAACCGCTGACCTCATCGATGCCATCGATGCGCTCTGCCAACTGAGCTATGGGCCCGGGAGGTAGTAAACTTATACCATAATACTGGGAGAAAATCTATAATGGTACAATGATATTATGATAGTTAATAAGAGTTGCTGTGGGCAAAAGATAAATATTTTGTTCAGCATGATCGCGGTGCTTTTCATGGTGTTGCCTCTAAATGAGTTAGGAAGTGTGAAAGAACAACTTGTATTGGTTGTATTTTGGTTGCTGATGATAAAATTCCTAGTGGATAAGCTGGGAGTTAGAGTTTTAAGTATAGTCATAATATTAGTGTTGGTAATGCATGCGCAATGGGCTATTGCTCAATTTATTATACAGGGTGATTTAGGATTATATCTATTAGGTGAAACGCGAATTAATGTTGAGGGCGTGGGGATAGCAAAGTTCGCAACCGGGTCAGAAAAGTTAGTAAGGGCTTATGGGCCGTACCCACACGCTAATAGTCTGGGTGGTGCGCTTTCTTTTGGGTTGTTACTAGTGGCCGTGTGGATGACAAAGGAGAAAAAAATCTCAATGTTACACAGTAGTTTCTTGGGGCCAATATTAGGATTATTGTTGTTGGGAATAATGGTTTCATTTTCAAGAACGGCTTACTTATCATCTGGTTTCATATTATTAATACTGGCATGTTACTTATCATGGACAAAGCGATGGTTAATGTGGAAGTGGTTTGGCATGCTAACATTATTAGGATTGATATTCATGCCTTTGTTAATAGCACGCTTAAATGACATTGAAGATAGGGCGATTAACGAGCGTATAGTTGGTACTGGCTGGTCAATAGCATTGATTGCTAAACAGCCGTGGTGGCAAGGGATGGGATGGGGAAAATATCCAGAGAAACTTAAGGTTTATTTGGATGAACGGGGGACTGCTTATAAACCCTGGCAGATAGACTATGTTCATAGCGCGCCACTGCTCGTGATGGCCGAATTGGGCGTGGCTTCAACTTCCCTGCTAATGGTCGCGACGGTGGGCCTACTGCTAATATTTTATAGAAACGAGTGGTGGTGGCTACTGGGAGTTTTGCCGTTAGTTTTATTTGATCATTATATGGTAACACAGCTGACGCCAATGTTATTGCTACTGACGACGATTGTCATATTACATAGAATGCCAAACCGTGTAGTACACTGAATGACACATATGGTGGAGGAAGCATACTTGAGCGCTGCTGCGAAAGTGCTCCAACAACTTAGGGTGCAAGCTGAACAGGGCTTAAGCAGTGCCGCGGTGCGCAGACGTCGTAAGCAAATAGGTATGAATGTGCTACCAAAAGGACAGAGACGTCATCCGCTGTGGTTGTTTGTAGAACGTTTGAGTGACGCGCTGGTGTTGGTATTAGTAGGAGCGGCTTTGGTGTCGATAGTACTTGGTCGTCTCGGCGATGCGCTAATTATCGGGGCGGCCATTTTGCTGGATGGCAGTATGTATTTTGCTCAAATATGGCGGACGGAGCATATTTTGGAAAAACTGCGAGAGCAGGTGCAGCCGGTGGTTACCGTAGTGCGAGAAGGCCGCAGGCGACAAATACCGGGCCAGGAGTTGGTAGTGGGAGATATTATTGAATGGCGCGCCGGGGAGCGAGTCGGGGCTGATGCCCGACTTATCAATACATACGGTTTGAGGGTGGGGGAAGCAGCCTTGACGGGGGAATCTGATGACGTGTTGAAAATGCCGGCAAAGCTCGCCAGCCGTACGCCAGTTGCCAACCGACGTAACATGGTTTTTATGGGCACGTCCATTGCGGCCGGCTCGGGAACGGGAGTGGTAGTGGCCACGGGGGCGCGAACTGAACTGGGAAAAATTGCCCAGGTGCTGAAAACGACGAAACCTCTGCCCTCGCCGTTGACGCGCAAACTGCAAAGAGTGGGCAGGCAAATCGGGGTGGCGGTGGTGGCGGTTGTGATCTTATTGTCAGTGGCGGGGCTGGTATCAGGACAAAGTTTGTTTGAAACAGCGATGACGGCGATAACATTAGTGGTCAGCGCCATTCCGGAAGACCTGACCCTTATTTTGACTATTGCTTTGACGGTAGGGGTGACACGTATATTGAGGCACAAGGGCGCGGTGCGGGAGCTAAGGGCAGGTGAAACACTGGGAGCGGCGACAGTTATTTGCACTGATAAGACAGGCACGTTGACACAAGGCGTGATGCAGGCCGAAAGTCTAGATTTTTTACAAGGCGCTAGAATAACTGTCTTAACACCCGTACGAGAAGCGATACAACAGTTGGCCTTGATTGGTTTAGCATTGGCATCAGATGCTCACCGTATAGTCGGCAGTGAAAAAGGAGGGGATATAGCATATATAGGGTCAGCCACGGAAAGGGCGGCGCTGTCATTTGTGGAGCGC
>CAYSWF010000016.1:11109-13231 GCA_964434765.1 uncultured Candidatus Saccharibacteria bacterium | reverse complement strand
TGGTGGTTATAGGAAGGAAGTTGACGGCTACAAAGAGGAGACCAAGCGCCAACTCGAGGAGACTAATCGCCACTTTGACGTGGTGGCCGAGAACATACAACAGGATGTGGCCGGCGCCAATAAGGATGAGATTTCCTTGATTAAGCAAAAGCAAGACATTCTGGAAGAGAGAGTGGCCAGAATAGAACAAAAGGTCGGGGTTTAGCCTTTAGGTATGTTGGGTTGGCTGCGGGGATGGTATCCGGTGTGTAGTTATGGTGTGTTTGGGTGTCAAACAATTGTAGTCTAAACCTATCCACATGTCGACACCAACTGCGCATAATTCAACCGCTCACTAGAGCGGTTTTTTAGCAAAAAAGAGATCGGTTATGGTGTAAAGACGCTTAAACCTTAAACACCAACACAAACATGACCGATCTCAACCGCATTGTAGCGGTAGTGGAGCGCATATGCG
The DNA here is from genome assembly GCA_964434765.1 of uncultured Candidatus Saccharibacteria bacterium. Classification (GTDB taxonomy): domain Bacteria; phylum Patescibacteriota; class Andersenbacteria; order UBA10190; family UBA10190; genus CAYSWF01. Next base: position 12,777 of record CAYSWF010000016.1, on the reverse strand, counting down.
AGCGCTATCTTCAAGCGGAAGTAAGGCGAGGCCGTCCGGCCACCTACTCAATCACTCTCATTCTGCAGCTAGCCACGGTGCAGTACTTACACGGCTTTACCTCGGAGCTGGCCTTCTTTCGCTGGCTTGGCAAGCAAGCTGACCTGCCCTGGAAGCGACTGCCGTCGCGTTCACAGTACAACCGGCGGGTAAAACAACTCCCTTCGCTAGTACTTAACTTGCTTCCCGTGATTGCCAGCGAGCTTAAGCTAGACCGAGAGCGGGTGCGGATCATTGACAGCACACCGGTGCCTGTTGTCAGCCACGGCCGGGGCGACAAAAGCCGGCGTTTTCCCCGGGGAGTGCACGCTAACTACGGTTACTGTCCCACCCAGAATCGGCGCTATTACGGCTGTAAACTGCATTTACTGACCAGCAAGGAAGGGGTACCGGTGCACTACCAGCTGGGGCCAGCCAACGAGCATGACGTCAAACGCTTAGTGTCTTTAGGAGAACACTGCCGCCTGGGTAGTTGGCTTTTAGGAGACAAGGGCTACCTCTCCTTTCAACGGCGTGGCTTTCTCAAGTATGCCAGTGGCGTGTATGTGCTCATCCCTCAACGCAAGGGACAACGACCAAATCCTCCTTGGGTACGCCACCTCCTACGCAAACGACGGGGCAATGTGGATACTACCTTCTCCCAGCTCAAGGAGCAGATGGGATTAGAACGACTGCGGGCCAAGAGCTATGCGGGCTTAGAAGGCAGAGTGGCGGCCTGTATCTTTGCCTATGTGGTTGGCGCCTGTTTTAACCAACGCTATCACCGACCAGCCAGACAGCTTAAGAGTATTCTGACCTGAGAATTATGCGCAGTTGGTGTCGACATGTGGATAGGTAGTGATGGGTGGGGGGTTTAAGCCAAGAGCTGATTGGGCATCTGAAGTAATCAGCAAAAGTGGTAAACTAAAACCATGCTCGCGGATTTCCTTAAATAACCATTGTGCCGTTCGAAGATGCCATTATCGATATTATTGCCTGGCTGATCATCTTAGGATTTCCTTTTTTGGTTCTACTACTTTTTGTATCTCCGCTTGCCTTTATAAAACTGCGCAAGAAGAAATTCACGGCGCTCAATGTTTTTTTCAGCCTCATCATCGGCGCCGCCCTAGCCGCCGGCGCTATATATATGGCATACTGGGGGCTAGCATATCTCCAAGGACTAGCCTTTCTGGAATATCATGGATTCAAATAAACCAACATTACTAATCTCTGTAGTTGTCATTCTGATGCTGCTTGTCTTTAGCACACCTTCAGCCCAAGCACAGATCATAATCATACCCGATTGCAACGAGGAGCCGCAGGATCCTTTCTGTTAGGGACGGTGTGAATTTGTCGAGCCACTGCCGTCGTGGTGTACAAGTGCGAGATAGATAAAAATAGCAAGGCTAGTATAGTAGAAATATGAATTGGGATGCCATTCTCGGTAATCTGTTAACTTGGTTCATCCTCATTCTTGTTCCCACAATATTTGTCATAATAGTCATCGGCCCATTTTGGTATCCGCACCGAAGGAAAAAACTGGCTCCTCTGAACATTTTTATCGCTCTAGTAATAGATGTGATTCTTGTAACTTTATATATACGCTTACTCGGTATTGGATTCGGCTATTTACAAGGACTAGCAGCACGT
>CAYSWF010000016.1:0-11089 GCA_964434765.1 uncultured Candidatus Saccharibacteria bacterium | reverse complement strand
ACTAGACATAATATCTTACTCATTTTTCTGATTCTCCTAGTTGCTCCAAGGCTTCAGTTGTATGCCGTCAGCCGATAATACACTACCAACTCTAGCTCAACCTGCGCCCCCGGGTGTAGGTACGGTTCCGCAAAAAAGAAATCAGCGACAGGAGTAAATAAATCAGGACAGCGTAGGTCATAGCAACAACGAAGCTCCCGGGCAACAGCGGCCCATCGGGAGCCACCACCAAAGTGTTGCGAGACCACCAACCCAATGGCCGCAGAATAGGTTCAAAAGGAGTAGCAATTTTTACCTCACTGATATACAAAAAACCAACAATAACTTCTTCAACATCAAATAGAATATTATCTATGTCTACATACAAATCATAAGTAATTTGAATAGCCAGCCAGACTTGAAACAAAGGGAAAACAAACGGCAGCAGCGACAGAATTACTTTCCACTTCGTCGGCCTCAAAAACTGCCCCATTCTCATTCTCTCATTGTAAACCTCTTATGCTACAATACGAACCATGACATACAAGCTCATCCTTCTATCAACTATACTGGCAGCCAGCTTGCTTTTGGTCGGAACAACAGCCCACGCTCAAATCATCATCATACCTGATTGCAACGAGGAGCCGCAGGACCCTTTCTGTCAAGGACAGTGCGAGTTTGTTGAGCCACTGCCACCGTGGTGCGAACAGCCGGAACCAGAACGCGACCCTATTATTATCATTCCTGGTATCACAGTTTCGCAAAACAAAAAACTGCTGTACAAGGATGAACAAAGTGACAAGTGGAAATTCGCTTTCGGATTCAACGTTTACAAGGGTCTCATAAAAAAATTGGAGGCCGCTGGCTATAAAGAAGGCGAAGATCTATTTGTCGCCCATTACGACTGGCGCCAGCCAGCCAGTCACAACGCCGCCAGTTATCTCATACCCGCCATCCAGCAAGCCAAACAAACAACCGGCGCCGACAAAGTTGATGTTATCGGCCACAGCTTCGGCGGCATAATATCCCGCGCCTACATCCAGGGAGAATCATACGACAACGATATTGACCAACTCATTACCCTGGGCTCACCCCACCAGGGAGCAGCCGATGCCTACGTTGCCTGGGAGGGTGGAATATATCCTGAAGGGTGGGATCTCTTCATCCGTAACCGTGTAGATAAAGTCGAAAACGCACTCAAAAAACACCATAACCAAGAGAACCTCCAACGCCCCGAATCCTTCCGCACTTTCTTCCCCTCCCTCCGCGATATGCTGCCCATCAACGACTTCACACGCAAAGACGACCAGTTAATGCCAGTAGGCTCTCTCACGGAACAGAACCTTTTCCTGCAAAACCTAAATACCACATACGACACAATCGCCGACAAAGGCGTCGAGCTCTCTACTATCGCCAGCACACAAGTAGAAACACTGGACAAAGTAACGCTCGCCAGTGAGCGCTCCATTCTAGACATATTGCTTAACCGCTGGCGCGACGGTCACGCTAATCCTGATCCCCCACCACTGGACTCCACGGCCGGCGACGCGAGGGTACTACTTAGCAGCGCCCACCTGGGCAGCAGCAATATCACTCTCAACAGCGTCCAACACCACAAACTTCCTGAAGGGGCCCAAGAGAAAGTATTAGAAACTCTGGGACTAGAAGAAGCACCCGAGCACTTTGAGTTTGAGCTGCCCAAAAGCATTCTCGGCATCACCATCCTGTCCCCAGTCGACGCCACCATCGAAGGTCCCAATGGCAAGATTCTCTCCAAAGACCAAAATGACTTTGGATCAGAACTGGCTGAATATGACGACGACCCCAATGACCCCAACGATCCTAAAGACATTACTATCCTTGATCCTCCCGAGGGCGACTACGACGTTACTCTTACCGGCACAGATAACGGCGACTATACCGCGATTACCACCTACGCTGACGAAGACGAGACTACCTCAACCACCAGTGAAGGCGTAACCTCCCCCGGCCAAACAGACACCACTTCCTTTACCCTCGCCAACGAGACCTTCGTGGCCGACGTAGATTTAGTTGCCTTGACTAAAGAGTTACAGCAAACCATCCGTACTCTGTTCAAAGCCAAACACCTTAAGCCTCCCGCCTTCGGCCCCCTCTACGCCAGCGCCACATTGCTGCACGTCAACGCCAAAATCCACCAGCGTTTGGCCGAGAAGTTGGGTGACGACCACAAACATACCCAGCGCGCCCTTGACAGATTACAGCGCGCCTTCGACCGCTTCTCGGACCTGCTTGACCAGCAGATCGCCAAAGGCCGCCTGGATGAAACTGCCGTTGCCCAACTACTTCCCCTGCGCGATCAAATACAAGCCGGGCTGTAACCCCATAGGCAAGCTTTTTGCGGGCACGCTTCATCTGACTTTATTTTTACCGGTCTGTTTTTCTTTTAAACGTATCTCCGCGGCCCAGACTTGCAGGGCTCCTTCCGCCAGGAGGTTAAGGAGAAGGTAGGGAACCGTGTTAGGAAATACAGTCTGGCGGCGATACCGCTTCTTTTTCTCCCGCTCGCGCTGTTTGGCCAGTTGTTGCCGGTAATCTCCGATGGTCCTGCTCAACCACCGGTCAACCGATTCAATAGTACCGATGCCGATTTTCAATTCCTGGCTAATTTTGTAATACGACTGACTGTCGGCCAGCCGCTGGGCGACTTGCCAGCGGCGGGCTAGCATCACGGCTTCGCTTGGTGTCAGGAGCTGCAACAGAAATTTACCCAGCACGTTCCTGTCCCGGGCTTTGTACAAGATGTCCAGCAGGTCGCCGATAAGAGCCTGCCGCTGCCTGGCTGACAGTTGCCGGTAGTCGAACTTGCCCATTTGGCGATTGTAGCATGGGCGTGGTTGTGGTTGGTGTTAACCTATCCACATGTTGACATGTGGATAGGTTTTGGGTTGGGCGTGTTGAGTGGGGGAGGCGGGGGTGGCTGACTGGGTGTTGTGTTGGGGATGGGGTGTTGGGGGCCTATATCTACATGTTGACATGTGGATAGGTTTTTAGGTGTGGTTTTTTGGGGGGACGCGGGGTTGTGGATAACCTTTTCGGCGGGGGTTGCGGGGATTGAACGGGTGTGGTAAGAAGATATGATGTCAAAATTTGCCACGGCAGGGGGATTTGGTTGGCGGGTTTTAGAGGGAACCTTTTCGGGCATGATTGACGAAGGGGCGCGGCTGGTCTTTCCGCCGCGTTTTTGTTTTGTGAATCGGCGGAGGGCTGGTTTATTGAAATATGTACTTGAAAGGGGGTGACAACGTATGAATAGAAAAATTGCGGTAAGCGCGCTGACTATCTTCGCCGTAGCGGCGGCGGTGGTCGGAGCGACGACGGCGTTCTTCAGCGACACAGAGACGTCGAGGGGTAACGTGTTGGCGGCCGGGGCTATTGATCTGGAGATTGATAATGAGAGCTATAAATGGAATGGTACAAGGATAGTTGATAATGAAGAATTGTCTTGGGAGTGGTCTGATTTGACTGACGAACTATTCTTTGATTTCTCGGATATAAAGCCGGGCGACTTCGGTGAAGACACCATCAGTATTCACGTGGACAACAACGAGTCTTGGGCGTGTGCCGCGGTTACACTAACGAGTGACAGGGATGTGAATTGTACAGAGCCGGAGAATACTGATGATCCTTCTTGTGTTGATAACACTGACGATCCTAATTCTGATGGTGACTTGGCAGATAAGTTGGAATTTATCTGGTGGGCTGACGATGAAGACAATGTGTTTGAGTCGGTGATAGATTTCGCTGGTCCTGCTGAGACAGTTATCTCTGGAGGTATCTTGGGTGATCTTGGTGTGGGAAACACGACAATAGTAACTCTGGCCGATAGTCAGACCAACGTCTTTAATCCTGCCGGAGGACCTCTTCCTGAAGATGCATTAGAGCACATTGGTAAGGGGTGGTGTTTCGGTGACTTAAATACGACTAGAGTGCTTAATAACAGTCAAAATGATCCTGCTACTCGTCAAGAAACTGGGTTTACCTGTGATGGAGCAAGTGTGATTAACAATGCTTCCCAGACGGACAGCACGACGCTTGATGTGAGTTTCTACGCTGTGCAGGCTAGGAATAATCCTAACTTCACGTGTAGTCAGTGGACGCCACCTACTCCTACTCCTCCTCTGGAACCGTAGTAGTAAGTTACTTGTGTATCTACCTCAACCCCGCTTAGTGTGGGGTGACGGCGGAGCACGCGGGAACGGTAGAGTTCCCATCCGTCTCTTTTGTCTGCCTAAGGCAGGCCCAAGAGGGACGGGCTGGGGGCTGTATGAGAGATTTTATGACTAAGATACGAGAGCGGAGGGTGTTTGTGATGTTTTACTACGCGGTAGTGGCGGCTTTGTTGTTGACGGGCGCGCTGGTGGCTTTTTCGGCTTTGCCGATTAGAGGAAATTACGAGATCAAGGCGGTGCAGTCGGGCTCGATGTCGCCGGAGATACGGCGCGGCAGCGTGGTAGTGGTGAAGCCGGCCGGCAGCTACGGGGAGGGGGACGTGATTACTTTTGCCAGCGATTTTAAGGACACGCGGGGCAGAAAGCTGGACGTGACGCACCGGATAGCGGAAGTGACGGAAGGGGAAGAGGGCGTGCGGTATGTGACAAAGGGAGACGCTAATGACGACGTGGACAGTCGGCAAATCGCGCCGGGCGAGGTGACGGGCAAGGTGTTGTTTTCCGTGCCGCTGGCGGGATTTGCGGTGGAGACGGCGCGGACGCCGTGGGGCTTTGTGGGATTGCTGGTAGTGCCCGCTTTGGTGATTATCTACGGCGAGGCGGCAAGTATTTGGCGGGAGTTGAGAGCGGCGCGAGAGCGGCGCCATGTTAATAACGGAGGGGTGGTATGAATAGGTATTTGATAATTGTGTTGTTGACGGTAGTTGGTTTAATACCGGCCGGCGGGGCGATGGCTTACTATGGCGACGGGGAGACGTCGGCGGGCAATGAGCTGGGCGCCACGACGCTGGATTTGTCGCTGCGGGATTTGAGCGGTGTGGTGTTGACGGGCTTGTTGTTTGATGTGGCAGGCATGGTGCCGGGAGATGAGGAGACGGAGTCTTTGCGGGTTCAGAACGATGGTGTTTTGGACGCGACGTATGGCGCTTGGTCTGTGCAAACGGGCGGGAATACGGCTTTGTGTGACGCGCTGCAGCTGGGGGCTACGCTGGAAGGGACGCCGGTGTATGGCAGTAGTTTGACTGGTTTCAACGAAAGCCCGGCGGGAGATATATTGAGCGGCGCTTTTGACGGGTGGGAGTTCACAGTGGGTTTGGATGACGACGATACAAGCTTGCGGGAAAAAACCTGTGAATTTGACTTGGTGTTTAAGGGATGGCAGCAGGACAGCGACGGTACGTGGGGATTTACGGACGAGGAGCGGGTAGGCAGTAGCGTAGTGACGGGTAACTGGGGGGCGCAGCCAGGTGATGTAGTAATTAACGAGGTGATGTGGATGGGGTCGACGGAGTCGCCGTACGACGAGTGGATTGAGTTGAGGAACATGACGGACCAGGAGATTGATATTGGACAGTGGACGATTGATAACGGCCGGTCTGGCGGACAGTCATTGGTGATGACGCCGGCTAGTCACACTATTCCGGCAGATGGTTTTCTGTTGATAGCCAATAATCCAGAAACGAGCGCAAACTCGGCGTTGAACGTGCCGGTGGATGTGGTAAATGCCAGTCTGTCGCTGGCTAATGAAGATAATGGTAACCTGGTGTTGAGAGACGCGGGAGGTAACGCAATCGACGAAGCGAAGGGGGACAGTTGGCCGGCGGGGGCGCATGATGGCCTGGAGCAATCAATGGAAAGAAATAATGTGCCGGGTGACGGCACGCTGGCCGAATCGTGGCACACGTGTCTGGATGCCGGATGTAATGATGGCACGTTCTGGGACACGGCGGACGGTGACAATTACGGCACGCCGAAAGCGGCGAACTTGTCGGAAAACGATCTGACGTCTGGTGACGCAGTGGATGTGGAGGAAGGAATGGAGGCAGAGGGTGGCGAGGAGCTGGCGGGCGAGGGAGATGATGCTGTTGATCCGGCAGTTGAGCCGACAGGAATGGGCGCGGAGCAGGAAGGCCCCCCTTCGCCAGAGGCTACGGGGGGCAAGGGCGAGGACGAGGAAGTTGCCTGGCTGGGTGATGAAGGGGACGACGTCGCGGATATTGGCGTAACGGGTGAGGGAGATGATGATGAGGATGAAAATGATGGAGATGCGGACGGTGAAAATGGAGAGGGTGACAGCGGAAGTGGCGAAACAGAAAGCGATGAGTAAAATAGCTTCGTCACAAGACAGTCCTGTTCGCTCATTCTCGCCCGCTCCAGCGGCGGGCTCCGAGGGTCGAGGCCGCCTCGCCCCTCGCCCCTTGCTCGGGGACCAAGCCGAGGCGGCCTCTCAATCCGCTCACAGGATGTCTTGGGCGAGGCTGGTGTTAGTTTTGAGTGTGCTTTTATTACTTGTGCCGGCATTGGCCGTGGCGGCGGATTTGGAAGTGACGTGTGATAAATCCAACGGGAGTATCGTGTGCGACTCGACGCCGCTAAACGGGGCTTTGTTTGACGAGGGTAATTTACTGCCGGGGGACACGGTGATACGGAGTTTGCAGGTGACGAATAATCATGATGAGCCGTGCGGTTTTGCATTAGACACGAAGAACGAGGTGGTGGGTGTGCCGTACAGTTTGGCGGGTAAGTTGTGGACGGTGATTCGGGACGTGGCGGGCGACTGGTACGGAGTGAGCGATGGGAGCGGGGCGGCGAGTGACAAGGCGGTGTCTGATGCGTTCGCGGCCGGGCCTATCCCCTTGGGCACATTAGACGGTGACTCCGTGACGGACTACCAATGGGCGGTGACGTTTGACGAAGCGACGGGCAACGACTGGCAGAAGGAGGAGACAACGTTTAATTTTGACATGGTATTTACGTGCGATGAGGGAGTAGTGGGCGGCGGTGGAGACGAGACTGATTGCTGCCCAGGGCCGGATGAGCCGGGCGGCGGGCAGGTGCTGGGAGTAGTAGGCGAGGAAGAGCCGCCGGGGGGAATTATTGGCGCCGTGCTGGAGAGGTTTCCGACGGCCGGAGTGGAAAGCGCGGCCAAGTGGCTGGCGGGAGAGGGCAAGGGCTGGTCAAGATTACTGGCGGCAGCGCTGGCGATGATGCTAACGGCATTATTTATGATCAGGATGGCGAGACTTTCGGGTAAATATCAAGCTTCGAAGCACAAATAACGGGTAAATTCCGAACGGTTATAGGATTGAAAATAAAGAGCCCCACCAGGTGCCGGTTCAGAGACCGACGGCGGGGATCGGTAGTGTTAAAATAGGGGTGGACAACATATGTTAAGTGCCCTATAGTGTCAATACACACCTCGGCGAAGGCTCGCCCGTTTCGGCGAAGATTGGCCCCGCCCCTGGCGGGGATAGCCGAGGTTTTTTAGTTGGCAATTTCCTGCAAATACCCTTCCTCTTTTGCCCGTTTTACTAATGTCTTTGCCTCACGATTTTTCTCAATTGCCGCTCGTACGCAACCAACCCATCGGTCTGCCAGCCTAATAAGCGGCTCGCTTTCGTCTCTGCGCATTTTGACCATTCCCAATGAAATGCCCTCAACCCGTAGGGCATTAGTCAGTTCCTTAGCTTTTTTACGATCAATACCATCAACGTAAATCTTGGTCTTGTATGCACCTTTCGCCTTGGCTTTAATTGACTTAGCTACTAAATCAAGCATTGGTAGGAAGTACGGGATTGGCTTTTCGTAGGAACTGTAAAATAGGTCGCCTTTAGCAATATCTTGGTCCAGCACGGTCTGTAAAAATTTCATCCGCCTGTCGTGGCTGGCATTACTCCATTTACTAATACCGATACCTGACGCTTGCTCGGTATTAATGAGTTGTTGGCGAAGCTGGCTTTGTTCGTCCTCACTGACAACGGCCACGACAATAAAGACATTGGACCGTGCGTCCTGCCCTGTTTCATCAACATAGCAATATAGCTTCTGCACCTGTTTATTATACACGTCCTGGTGTGACGGCTCAGATGTATCCGACGCATTCTTGGGATTAAAAATAGAACCCCACCAAGTTGCCGGCCTTAAAACCGACGGCGGGGATCTGTAGTATTAGTGTATAGGGGTGGACAACATATGTCAAGATGGGGTGGTCAATGGTGTCAGTAGCTGCTCACGCAGTCGTTGTAGGCCTTGATTTGGGTGTTGAGTTGGCCGATGAGGGTTTTGATTTCGTTGCCTAGTTGATTTAAGGTGGCGACTTTTTCATTGTAGGTGTCGCGGGCGGCTGGGGCCTGGTCGATAAGAGCCTGCCCTTCTTTTTGCAGTTGCTTGCCTTGGTCCCACAAGGCCTGGGCTTGTTCGTTTGATTTTTGCTCCTGGGCTAGTTTGTTTCCTTGTTCGATAAGCTCGTTGCCCCGGTTGATTTTAGTCTGGCCCGCCTCGGCCAGAGCGGTGTATTGAGATTCTAAGGCGTCGAGCGCGGCGGGCAGCTTGGCCAGCTGGGACTGTTTTTGTTGGAGGGTGGCCTGCTGGGCGGTGTTGACGTCGGGACAGGCGGAGGCGGGCAGGCCGAAGGTTTGGACGGCTAGCCAAGTGGGTTTACCTTCAAAGGTGCCTGGGCCGGCGGCAACGCCTAACTCGGCGAATCCCGCAGTCAGAATATTGGCGCGGTGGTCGGGGCTGTCCATCCAGGCCTGGACGAGGTCGGCGTCGCTCGTGAAGCCGCCGAGGGCAAGGTTTTCACCGACGCGCAGGTAGGCGTAGCCGACATCGTCAACAAAAGCGGCGGGACCGAGGCCGTCGGGGTTGACGTGGCCGAAGTATTGTTGGTCGAACATGTCGGCCAGTTTATTTTGGGCGGCCAGGTTTAGGGTGGCATTGCTTTGCAGGGGAGGCAAGTTGGCCCGGGCGCGCTGGCGGTTGGTGGCGGCCAGTATGCCCGCGGCGGTTAGGGTGCTACCCGGCTGGTCGAGCGATCCGCGCAGAGGGGGCGGCGCGATAATTTCTTTAAGGGCGAGGTTCTGGAGCGTTTCCGGAGTAAGGGAAATGGCCTCCGGGTGTTCTTGGACAATGAAGAAGATGGCGCCGGCCAGGCCGGCCAGGAAGCAGAGTAAAATGAACAGTCGGGGGCGCATGGATTCACTATACAACATGGGGCGTTTAAGGGGGGTGTGATATATTTAAGGACATGGCAACGGTAGAGGAAGCACCGCCGGAAGCTGCCGAGAAGCAGCCGGAGATGGAGCGGTATAGGTATGTGATTGAGAAGCCGGCGAGCGATGAGTATAGGAATGTGCAGACCGAGCGGGCGGAGGCGCTGGAAAAGATGTTTAAGGGGGAGGAAGAGCTGCCGCCGCCGTTGCTGGCTGACTTACGGGAGGCTAATTTTTTCTTGAAGGGCAGGGAGGAACAGGAGAGGGGAGAAGTAAAGCGTCTGATACCGGAAAGATATTTTGGTGATGAGGAAATAAAGAGAGAGGTGGGCGAGTTGCTGGGCGCGTTGGGAGAGAATAAACAGCCGTTGGAGAAACTGGTGTCGGAGGCGCAGGAAGCGGCGGGTAGCAAAGGATCAAAAAAGTTGGTGGCGTTGAAGCTGGTGGGAGCGCGTCTTTTGCAGGAGCATCATCCGGAAGAGAAGGGAGTGGAGTGGAGAAACATGGATGAGGAAGAGAGGCGCACGGTGCGGTTGGCGGAGATGATGGTACACGCGGCGGAAATGGGGGCGCTAAAGAGGAGAATAGATAATGATGATTTAAGCGAGGACACGGCGCGAGTGTTTGAAAAAAATTACTCCCGCTACGCCAGAAATGTTGATATTCCGCAGGAGCAGCGAGGGGAATATCGCGAGGTAGCCGGGCTTTTGCGGGAGAAAGTGCCGGGGTGGTCTGGGGATGAAGAGGAACTCGAGCTGACTCCGAAAGCGGAGGATCGGGTGGAGCTGACTCCGAAAGCGGAAGAACAGGTTGAACTGCTGGCAGAAGAGGAGACGGAAGTGGCCGAAGCGGAAGAAGTGCTGGGGGGCGAGGAGACGGTACCGGCGGAACAGGAGACGGAGGTAGGAAGAGCGGCGGGCGACACGGCGATGCTGAAAAAGACGCCGGAGAGCACGGGCGAGCGGTCTATAAAAGAGATTGAAGGTGAAATGAAAAGCGTCTATGAGCAGATACAGGAAATTGGCAGGGCGGTAGAGCCAGCTGCTTTACCGGAGGGGGTGGCAGTGGTGGTAAAAAAGCAGCCGGAGCTGGAACGGCTGCGGCGGCGCTGGGGGGAACTGCGAGACGAGATACATACCAGGGCGGCGCAAGAGAGGCTGCAGAGCGTCACCGTTGATTGGCTGGAGGCAGTTGAGAGAGAAGTGGAAGGCATCTTAGGAGTGCCGCTAGAGACGGCAGAGGAATGGGCCGAGGAGCACGATTGGGAAGAGAAAGGACGAGTCGAGAGAGAGGAGAAGAGAAGCAAGGCGGCGCCTTACGTGAAGCGAGGTAAAAGGTTAAAGCCTTTAAGGAAGAGAGGAAGGAAGTAGGATAAGGTATACTGGAAATATGACTGGGCCAGAGCGGGAACCACGCGAGAAAGAGACGCTGATTTTTAGCGAGCCGGAGCGGGCGCGGGAATTCGCGGAGCGCGTGAGTGAGCGAGCGCGCCGCGGTTCCACCCCGGGGGTGGTGCGGCGGAGGGAGGCGGTGGCGCAGGAGGTGGCGGCCGAGCTGGCCCGGCAAGGAGAGGCGGCCGACGTGCTGTCGCGGCCGTGGGAGCACACGGCCGCGGAACACAAGGAAGTGCAAGAACTGGTGGACATGGCTTTTGACCAGGACTTGTCGGCGGCGCTTAAAAAGGCGCGAGCGAGTGAGGACTACCCACGCAACATTGATTTACTGCATGACGTGCTGACGAGTGAATTGTATGAGATGTTGCAGCAGCGGGGGATAAATAAGCAGAGGATAGGGTTTGGAACTTATTTGGTGTTGGCAATTTTAGTTGTGATATTGTCGCTGGCCGCGTCGATGTTTGTTTTTAATGACTAATAGAATTAGATTCCAGAACCCAGATATGCACAAGGC
>CAYSWF010000015.1:10171-13404 GCA_964434765.1 uncultured Candidatus Saccharibacteria bacterium | reverse complement strand
GCTGCCTACTTGTACTTAGCTGGCATCCCCCGCCGGATCGGTCACGCTTACCCTTTCGGCCGTAATCCTCACAGCCGCTTCTTGCTTACCGACGCTATCAATGAGGACAACAAACTGCATGACGTCGAACAAAACTTGCGGCTTCTGGAACGATTGGGAATAAAACTAGAATCAGGCAAAGAGATCTGCCAGCTCTGCATTCCTCCAAAAAACCAACAAGCAGCTAAAGAAATTATTGGACGTAACGTTATATCGAAAGACAGAAAATTAATCGGCCTGCACCCTGGCTGCGCGCCCGACTTCTTATGGAAACGTTGGCCTCTGGCTAATTTTGCCGCCGTCGGCCAAGCGCTAATCATAAATAACAACGCCCACGTCCTTATTTTTGGCGGCCCCGAAGAACAAGTTCTCAAGGAGAAATTAAAAGCTGTTTTAGGTGCACACAGCACCATCATTAACACTCATCTACTCACCACGGCCGCCCTCATGCAGCAATGCCAATTTATACTCGCTAATGATTCCGGTCTAATGCACCTGGCCGCCGCCAGCGGAACAGGCGTCTTTGCTTTGTTTGGCCCAACTAACGAGCGTCACGTCGGCCCCCGTGGCGCCCGCAGCCACATTATCCGCGCTCCCGGCACTAAACCTGCCTACGACACCGAAAAAAACTTCCACCTTGGTTCCGCCCCCCACCGCACTATCCTGGCCATCACGCCCGAGCAAGTTCTCGATAAAATTCTTCGTGCTGTCTAGCTATAGTTTCTACGCTCAAGTGTTTTGCCGTCCAAGCCCGCGCTGCCTTTTGCATCTCGCGCCTGTTAAGATCAGGCATAGTCAGCGCCCGACACAGTTCGTCTTTCAATGCCTCAATCGAACCTCGTTTAAATAGCAAACCTGATATGTTGTGTTTAATAATTTCCGCCGGCCCGCCGGTATCCGCCGCCACTACAATTTTTCCCCGCGCCATCGCTTCCGCTACCGTACGCCCAAATGGCTCCACCCAGATATGCGGCGCTACCACTACCGTCGCTCGATCATAAACTAAACGCATTCTATCCCAAGGGACTCTCTCCCCAAATTTAACTCGGTACTGCAAACCCCAGCTTTCAACCAAGCGTTCATAGTCGTCTCGTTGCGCCCCTTCGCCCACAATCTTCAATTGCCCATTCGGCAGCTTCCTGGCCACGTCCTTCCAGGCTTCCAATAACAGTCCGACGCCCTTATACATCTCCACCCGCCCCACATACAAAACCGTTCCCGCTACTCCTCGGGTAACTGGCTCTGACAGATAACTTCTCGCCACCGGGTTGTAAATGACTGTTGTGATCAGGCCCGACAAATCTTGCTGCCGCGCAATCTCTTTTTGTTGGGCATGTGATATGAAAATCTGCCCGGGAAATTTCCTAAACGATCTCTTCCGGTAATCAATATTATATTTATACTGCCAAATACGAGCCGCCTTGCGTAAGACAGGTACCTCCGCCACACGATGCGAGCGCAGCACATCTCGCCAACTGCAAGTGCATCGGTTGCCGTCTCGTAAAATATTGTTAGTTGTCCCGCAGATTTGCGCGTAGTCTCGAGCCGTTGCAACGAGCAATGGCGAGAACCCATCAAAGCCATTGGCGAAGACGGGCAACTCTGATAACGCTAGAGCGCTTCTGAAGTCCTGGGCGTGTATAACATCATATTGCTTAAAGTCGCCAATCTCTCTCCCCAGTGCTTTAGCCACCTTACGGCTGTGTCTCCTTTCTAATAACGGTTTGGCAGACATGGCAATCGGCAGACGGATAACCGGCACGCCGTTGACTTCTTTAAGACGCCCCTTACTTAAACCAGCCTCGCCGCCTTCAGTGCCCGTCATAACCGTCACGTCATGCCCTAGCGCGCGCAGGCCTTGTGCTATCAAATGCGCCGACACTTCGCCCCCGCCGCGCGTGCGGGGCGGGTACAACGCCGACACAAAAAGAATTTTCATAACTTCCTTATTTACTTAACATTTTATACACATTCCTAACGTCATTAGCAGCAGCTTCCCACGAAAACATTTTGGCACGCGCCAGACCTTTAGCCCTAAGCCTTCCGGCCAGATCACTACTTTCTAGGATTTTTTGCGCGCTATTAGCTAAGCCCACTATATCATCAGGCTCATGCGTCAAAGCCGCGTCGCCAACCACCTCTGGTAAAGACGTCGCCTGCGAGCACACCACCGGCGTACCGCATTTCATGGCTTGCAGTGGTGGCAAACCGAAGCCTTCAAACCAAGACGGGCAGATTAACACGTCTGCCAGGTTATACAGCCCATTCAATTGTGCGTCCGGCACGGCCCCCACAAAGCGTACTGCCCCGCGCACATCCAATTTATCGATCTCCTCTAACAATTGTGCCCGGCCTGCCTTAATACCCGGCTCGCCAACTTTAACAAATACTAACTCCGGCCTTCTCTCTCGCATCTGCGCAAAGGCTCGCACGGCCCCCACTATATTTTTCCGGGGGTGATCAGACCCAACATATAAAACCACCTTAGCCTCCTCGCCAAGCTTTAACTCCTGCCTTAAAGTCTGATAAGCAATTGACTGTTTAAACCCGTCTATCAAATAAAATTCATCTCCCACGCCATTGTAAATAATGCTGATTTTATTCTCCGGCGCCCCGTAATATTCTCTCACATTTCCCGCTGTATACCTTGACACCGCAATAATATGATCCGCCCGCTTGATGCCGCTGTATAAATATTTGTTCACCAGATAGCCCCCTCTTGTTTGCGGATCCAGCGCCTCGATTATGTCATGCACCGTCACCACACTAGGTGTACTCTTATCAACCAAAAAACTTAAGGTCTGATTGGTCAGATGAACAACGTCGTAATTTCCTCTTGCCACCTCACCCTTAACTACTCGCCCCAAACGCACCCAACCGACAGTCTTTTTACCCAACGCCCCCGGCCATTTAGCTAGGGTAGTTACTAAGACACCATTTTTTTTCACCGTCATCTCTTCTCCATTCATGGCAAATACATCCAGCTCAACATCACTCTGTTCTTTAAGCAACCTAGCAATATTCAATGCCCGATGCCCCACCCCAGAATCACTTTCGGCGTTAGTTATGTAGGCTATTCTCATTTTCCTGTTATTACTTGACATTTAAGCTGAACCATACTATACTCCAATACTGTCCTTTTGACAATCTGCGTCACCTTACAGCCCTCCCAACAAAGGAGAAGATTATGTTCG
>CAYSWF010000015.1:5774-10161 GCA_964434765.1 uncultured Candidatus Saccharibacteria bacterium | reverse complement strand
CTGCAATTTGTTTCCTTGTCGTTGCGTTGCTTACGGCTGTACTAACTGCAATGGCACTTTGCTCCCGATTCTTCTCAGGTGCAGTAATAGCAATGCTTTCCATGCTGTTTTTCTCCATTTCTTCTGTAACTATGTTCTACGACTCTGGCAAAGACACTGGCGTTAACGCTGGCCGCGGTACTCCCCTCACCCAGCAAGACCTGAAAATCTCAACTTTGTACGAAACCGTCGGCAGTCCGGTCATCCAGCACACCATGACAATCAACAGCATCCCAGAATACCTGGTGTTCCTGAAAACCAAAGAAGGAGACCTTAAAGCCTATCGTCTTGAGGTAAACCCCCCGCCCTGCTTTATAGTCATCAGAGACGAACAGGACAAGCTCGAGTTCCTCCCTCGGCCTCTTCCTGAAGAGCAACCCTCGCCCGGAGAAGCCAAGCAGCCCTCTGATAAAGCGCCGGGAGACACCAAGATTGAAGCGGCCCCCAGCAGCCCGCCTCCCGGCCCCTAATGTACTTTTTTCTTCTTTCTTCTACCGCAGTGCCCCGCACCGCGGTTTTTTTTATTACCAACAACCCCACTGGTAGCAAATGCCAAAAAACCTATCAACTTGTCGACATATAGATAGGCTTTTAAAAATTATTACGCAACCACCGACTTATAAACTTCTAGCGTTCTCCTGGCTACTTCCTCCCAAGAAAACTGCTTCACTCTTTCTAATCCAGCCCGGCCCATCTCTTCTCGCCTGCTCTGATTGTTTAATACAGACAACATTTTACTCGCCAACCGCTCCTCAAAGTCGATATCCCGTGTCCGCGCCGGCAGGCTATCCACGCTAAACGGCACCACTTCCCCCGCGTCGCCCACCACTTCCGGCAATGCCCCGCCATCACTCACAATTACCGGCGTGCCGCACGCCATCGCTTCTTGAGGCGGGAAACCCCAACCCTCATACACCGACGGCCAAACAAACAGATCAGCTCCGCTATACAACGCCGGTAAATCTTCATAATCAATAAAGTCTACTATCTTAACACGCCCCGCCAGCCTTTGAACTTCTGCTTCTCTCAAAATATTCCCATAATCACTATCACTCTTACCGGCAATCACTAACTGATGCGGCATATTTTTAGCCACTCTGGCAAACGCTCTAACCAATAATGGCACATTCTTGCGGGGTTCCAACGTACCTACAAATAGCAAATACGGCTTCTGCCACCGGGCGTCTCTTGGCACCGGCCTGAAATGATTAGTTTCAACCGCTAACGGTGTCACTGTCACCTTGTCCTCTGGCACACCGTATCTGGTTATGATGTCTCGCTTACTAGTCTCTGAAATCGTGACGATATGATGACTCGTGAGAGCTGCCCGCTCCAGCGCTCGCAGCCAGTATAACCGCCGCAAGAACGTCTGGCCGGCCGGAAAAAGTACCGGGATAATATCAAATATCGTAACGACTGTTTTATAGTAACGGGACTTGGCGAGCCCGCCGGCAACATCCGCTTTAGTAAAGTGCACGACGTCCGGCTTAAACTGTCTTAGCACTCGCGGTATCTGCCACCGCAACCATAGTGGCAGAAATGTTTCGTGACTAAGTGGCACCAACAACTCTCTGGCCGCCGGAAAAGTCCCGCGCGCCGTCGCCTGATCAATAATTACTGTTACGTCCCGCGCCAGCACCACTTTCAGTAAGTGCCTAATAAGCTGATAAGCATACGTTCTGACTCCTCCCTTAGCCGATATAGCCCTGGCTTCAATGGCGATTTTCATAGGTACGAACGACGTTTTTAAGAACTTCCTCGAACCGCCCAACCGTTTTGTCCAAATAAAACATCTTAACTTTTTCCCTGTTATTAGCCCCCAGGCTCTCCCGCAACTGTCCCTCGCGTAACACTCGTCCTATAGCAGCCCGGAGTTGTTTTTCATCTCCTACCGGTACAAAAACAGCATTTTCTCCCTCTATTAAAAAATCGCGGTGTCCGCCTCTGTCTGTCGCCACAATTGGCAATCCCGCCTCCATCGCTTCCAAGAAGACAATGCCAAAACCCTCGTGCTCGCTGGCCGAAACAAAAGCATCAGCTGCTCTTAATACTTGCTGTTTTTGCTCCTCTTTAAGATAGCCTAGCAGCTGTACTCTGCCCGCTAAATCAAACTTTTTAATCATATTCTCGAGTTTCTCTTTTAAGGGGCCGATGCCGACAATAACTAGGTTAGCTTCAGTTATCCCTCGCCACGCCGCTAGAAGCATCTCATATCCCTTACGCGGTATCAGCCGACCAATCGATACAAAAAGCGGCCCCCGCTCCGGCAACTCCAAATCAGACCGGCTAGCCGCGGCCACACGGACCGGTATCAATCCTAAATGAGTAACTGTGATCGGCTTGATAACTCCGTGCAACTCTCGCGCTCGTCGTTTAGTATCTTCCGAAATGGCCGTGCACGCCGCAGCCTGCGCTGCCACCAGGCGAACTATTAACCTTAGCCACCAATGACGGTGCGGCGAGACGCCCTTACTAGGATCAAACAAGTCGCCCCCGATAAAACTCAACACGAAGGGCGTGTTAAACAACCGTGACAGAACCAGCGCCGGCAAGCCGGACGGCACCACAAACTGCGCGTTGATGACATCAAACTTATTGGCCCGGCACAACTGCCAACCCCTGACCAACGCCGCCGGCACAAAAGCTATCAACGAAACGATGGAAGCGGTCGGCAGGCTGTCTCTGCCAATCACCCGCACGCGATGCACGTGAACATCGCCCACCAACTCATCAAGCTCCAGCCCCGGGTACCACGTCGTTATGACATGTATTTCATGCCTGTCAGCCAACGCTTCTGCCAGCTGTTTTGTCGCCACCCCGCCACCGCCGCCCAGCGGGGGATACTCAAAGTTAATAACGAGAATCTTCATGGTACACTAAGCTTAGGATTTTGCATGATAACCCTGCCCCTGCCTTCATCCATTACTATTATTTCCTCTTCCCCCGGCTCCAGCTCAAACCTAAAACTAAACTCCCCTGGCTGCTTTTCCGTTAACCTAACACCTGTCCCTCCCCATTTAATGCGCGGCACCCCCGCCGATTCGTTCGGTACCATAAAGGATAAGTCTACTATCTTGGGTACGTCGCTCACGTTGTACAATTTCAGGCCGGCCTCGCCTGCCACCTCGCCAAACATGCTGTCTCGCCTCGCGTCATAGCCGACATTTTGCCAACGCTCATCGCGCGCCAGAAAGACACTGTCCCCCCCACTAGCCACCACGTATAACAGCGCGTCGTCGTACTTTTTGGCTGCCAGTCCCATTTCCTCCTCCAGCAATTTTTTAACCGCGCTCAAATGCACTGGTGACACGGAATCCGTATGTAGCAAAATTCCCTTTGTGTCTAAATACTTCATCACGTCCGGCAGGGTTTCCGCCAGGCCCTGCCCAAAAAACTCCGGTCGACTTTCCAGCAACGTAGTTGTTCTTAAATAAAGCAACTGCCGCAGCGCCGGTAGCGAATGGACCGCCTGCCAGCCATCCGGCTCCCCGGCTCTTTCCAGAGCTATGTTGCCCAAAACTTTCTTGCCATGCTGCCTGGATGCGTACAGAGCCTTGGAAGCAGCCGTATAATTTGTCGCCGCCGGTATTTCTACTAGTGCCCCGCCCGGCAGTTCCCTTACAGCCTCATATACCGGCGGCAACTGCGCCGACTGCACTGGAAAAGGCATAAATAAAAATTCTAGCAATAACAGTAAGAGGATAACCACAACACTCCCGCTGCTACGCAGGTGCGCCGCTAGCACCGCTCCCAGCAAAACAGCTCCCGCGAGACCCACCATGACACCGGCTCTGGCCACTGCTCTAACAGCGCTAAACACAGGCCAACTATCTACCAGGTCATACGGCAACGGCCAGTCCATAACCCTGCCTAACATGTGCAGCCGCGGCCCCAAACTTATCAGAAAAAAGAATATGGCCACCGTCAACCAAAATCTTTTTTGCCTGACCGGAATTCTTTTGTGTAAAAACAAAACCAGCAGCAGCGGCACCAGACCTAGATAGTGAGTTGCCTCCGTTACGTTGCCGGTAAAGCTAGCTGCAAACAGAGTGTCCACCGTTCCTCCCCAAATAGTGTGAAAACTGGCCGGCACTAAATACGAAAATAGATCGGCCGAGAAACGAAGCGTCTGCTCTTCTCCTAACTCTAAACCGCTATCGGGCCGAAGAGACAACTTTATCGTCGGCACATATGGCAATACCACAAAGAACAAAAGCAGCACCGCCAAAACCACGACATACTTATTTCCCCCTCCCTTAAACCAAAAACTTCTCACGCTTCTCCAGTAAAACACAGCCCACCAGCCCGCAAATAACATCAGCCACAGCATGTAGTGGTGCTCCGACCA
>CAYSWF010000015.1:3131-5764 GCA_964434765.1 uncultured Candidatus Saccharibacteria bacterium | reverse complement strand
GGCCGCTAAAATGAACGTCTTCAATATATCCGGCCGCTTCACCCAAGCAAACAAGGTTAATATTATAAATGGCAGCCACTGCGTCTGCATCGCCCCGAAATGCCCGTAAGACTGCGCCACATGATAAGGCAGGAACATGTAATACATCCCCGCGATAAACGCGGACGCCTCAAGCATCCTGCGGCGGGTGGCGCCCCGCCTAGGCGGGGCCGACAGGACCCGCCGCATCAACAGATACATCCCATACCCCGACAGCACAAACGAAGATAGCCAAATTATATTATACGCCAGCGGCTGTCCCAACATGACATGCAGCCACATCCACGGCCACACCGAAAGATTAACCAATCGTGGTTCTCCCCCGCCGAAGAATTCTTGCTCCAGCGACCCCCCTTCGCCCCGCCAAGGCGGGGCTTCGGAGGGGCGAGCCAAAAGCTCCGCTTTTGACTCAAATCGCCACATTGTTTGCCACGGATCCCCGCCCCTACCTGCGATATGCGTATTTAACGCCGTAAGCAGCGGCCAGCTCATCAGCAACGTTAACGCCAAATACGCCCCGAGGACTAAAAAGTGCTTCTTGTACGCCGTATACATAGCTGTAGTATGTAAACTATCACACAAAAAAGAACAACTTTAATTGACTTTGCCTATCGCCGCCTCAAGCAATATCCTCGCCTTTTCAGCGCTTTTAGTTTAGTTCGCGGCCAACCAGTTATTCCTCTAGACTACCCCGTTCATCCCCAGCCCCGCTACGGGCACGGCCTTCCCTCCCACCCTAAACTTCACGCTATTATTAACACTCATCGCCATCGCTACCAAGCTGAATTACAAAAATTACTTTCCTATAAGCAGCGCCTGCACAATATCCCAGGTCACCTGTGGCACAACGATTTTCTCCCCGCTCTTGACGCTGCCACCTTATACAGCTTTACCATCCAGCTAAAACCGCGGCGATATTTTGAAATCGGCTCTGGTGTATCAACGCGTTTTGTAAACAAGGCTATAGAAGATTACCACCTGCCAACAAAGATCACCTCCATCGATCCTCGCCCCCGCGCTGACATAGACCGGATTTGTCACCAAGTCATCCGTGAACCTCTGGAGCAAACCGACTTAGCTATATTCAAGCAATTAGACAAAGGTGATATTCTCTTCGTCGACAACTCCCACCAATCTTTTCCCAACTCCGACGTCACCGTTTTTTTCCTAGATATCCTACCCAATCTTAAACCGGGCGTTCTGATCGGCATTCACGACATACTCCTGCCCGACGACTACCCCCCCTCCTATACTCAAAACTACTATTCCGAGCAGTACCTTCTAGCCTGCTGGTTGCTGGGCGGCGGCCAAAACATAGACATAGTTTTGCCCAGTTGGTTTTGCAGCCAGGATCCAGAATTATCCAGTATGATAAAACCACTCTTTTCCCACCCCAATTTTCACCAAGTCGACACTCACGGCAGCACCTTTTGGTTCAGTAAAACCTAAGTACCAATATTCTCATTCCCCACGCCCTATAACGCCCTTTCAAAGGATAATCCTTTGAATTGCCTTTTATAAGACAAGAAAAAACCCAACCTTATTTTTCAATCAGCTGGGTTTTATGAGTTCATGCTCAAACGTTTGTTTGACAACCAAGGAGCTACCAGAAACCAACAGCTCTCCCGATCCAAAAAACAATAACCGCGGCAACCACGAAACCAAGTACACCGACCAAACACGAGAAGCGGTCATCCCGTCTTATTTCTTCTCGCAGCTTAGCGTCGTTTTGGTACTGTCGTTCTAAGGAGAAGGAGAATGAAAGTAGCTTGCCTGTTCTTGTGTCGAAGTGCTCAATTGGTATCACCTCCCCCACACCACCGCACTGAGGGCACATAGCCCAATCATCTCTCGCCAAATTTTGACCACAACCACGGCAAGCAGAGCAGAGAATCTTTCTTGAACCTGTTCTCTTCTTGATAAAATCATGTTCTCCGCAATGTTCTCCGCAATGAGGGCATACTTCAGCGATAGTGGCTATTTTACCACCGCATGCCGGACACTTCCCAAGTTCAGACATGACTCTCTCCTTTGCTTTCTTGATTTTCAGAATAGGCTAGTTGAATTTGAACGAACAACGCTGCCTCACTGTTACATAAAACGCGGCTTTTTGTCAAGGGGTGTAAGAAGATTACGCCCGTACGGCCATGTAATCGCGCAGACGAATAATAATATCGTCCAGGGTCAAGCTCGGCTCAAAATCGATTAGCTTCTTAATTTTGGAAATATCCGGCACGCGTTTTGTTATATCTTCAAACCCCAGCCGGAACGCTTCGTCATAAGGAATAAACTTTTTTTCTGATCGGCTGCCTGTCAACTCGATAACCCTGTCGGCCAGCTCCTCAATAGTCACGCTTTCCGTACTGCCGACGTTAAACACCTGCCCGTTTGCCTCTTCTCTTTCCATCAACTTTTGCAGCGCCTTAACCACATCGCTGACATGGCAGAAACAACGCGACTGCTTACCGTCGCCGTGAATAGTCAGCGGCTGCCCCGCTATTGCCTGCCTCACAAACGTCGGCAGCACCATGCCGTAGTGTGAACTCTGTCTCTCTCCCACCGTGTTAAACAAACGCACCACCGTCACCGGCAAG
>CAYSWF010000015.1:0-3121 GCA_964434765.1 uncultured Candidatus Saccharibacteria bacterium | reverse complement strand
CCTTTCAGCGAGATATCCCCATACACCACCCCTGTCCCCACCGTCACCGGCAGCTCCCTCTCAATGTGATACGCGAAAGCTAAATACTCGTCCAGTGCCTTAGAGCAGGCATATGACCACCTGCCCTTTATCGTCGGCCCCATGGCCAAGTCGTCCTCCTCCGAAAAAACCTCTCTGTCGCCCCGACCGTAAACTTCAGAAGTCGAGGTTAGTAAAACCTTCTTGCCCAGGTGACTGGCCACCGCCAACACCGTCTCCCCTCCTTTAACATTGTTTTCTATCGACTGCACTAATTTTTCTACCACCAGCCTCACGCCCACCGAAGCCGCCAGGTGGTAGACGACGTCATTCTCTCGCAACACTTCAACTAACAAGCCTCTATCCGTGGCGCTACCTTGTATGAAGCGAAAGTTGGGGTTTTCTCTCAAATGAGCAATATTAGCCAACGATCCTGTGGATAAATCATCAATTACGTCTACTTTATATTGTTCGGTCAGCAACTTTTCAGCCAGGTGCGACCCGATAAATCCCGCCCCGCCCGTTATCAGTATTCTATGTGCCACGGATTTTTTCGTGCGCGTTAAGCTCTGCTCTAAGCAAAGCATACTCTTGCGCTAACTCTCGATACCGCTGATCGTGCTTAGAAACTAATACCGAGAAATGGATAGACAAGAAAATCAAACCGCCTGTTAAGATAAGAAAAAGAGCCGCTGGCGAATACGAAATACCAACACTACTGGCAAAAACATCGAGCAGCCCCGCCAGCGTCGAAAACGTTACCATAGCTAGCCCCACCAGAAACCAAATTATGGAGTAGCCTTCCTTAAGTTTCTCGTTACGAATCAAATTAATGATGACGATCAACAAGACAACACTTCCCACGATAGCCAGCGTTTGAATACGCGGCGGGATAGTACCAGTTAGGATATCAGTTAGCATGACTACGTTTTACCTTCAAGCTACTAACCAGAATAGCAATAGCGTTCGACAGCACAAAATAAGCCGCCCGCGACGATACATCGCTCCTCCCTACCACCGATTCCCCGGCCCAACGGCGACTCATTGTCACTGGCACTTCTTTCAAGGAGAAGCCAGCGTTAAGCAGCATAACAATGGATTCCGGTTCCGGGAAATCCGCCGGATAGCGCCGAGATAAAAACTCTATGGCGTTTCGGCTGTAAGCCCGATAACCCGACGTCGAATCATAAATTTTAGTCCCAGTGACCAGTTTTATAAGCTGCGAGAAAATACGTATACCCACTAAGCGTAACCAAGAAGAACGATAGGTGGTATCAGTTACGAAGCGACTGCCAATAACCATGTCAATTTTTTCCTTGACGACCGTTTCTACTAGGCAAGAGATATAAGCCGGGTCGTGCTGGCCGTCGGCATCTACTTCTACCGCCACCTCATATCCTTTTTGATACGCATATTTGAGGCCCGTTTGTACTGCCCCCCCAATTCCTAAGTTAAAAGGAAGAGTCAGTACCTCTCCTCCCGCCTGTTCTGCCACGGCCTGCGTCTCATCTTTTGAGCCGTCGTTAATCACGACGATATCAACCTCGGGAGCCTCTTGGCGCACTTGCGCTATTACCTTTCCCACGGAACGGGCCTCATTATACGCCGGCATGATGACGCAAACACGTTTATCCTCTGAACGAAGTACCATCTAGGTATAGTATGATACTCTTTAAAGCTATGCCAATAAAGATAGCCATTTTTAATTACAGCTCCTCCGGCCTTTTCCACTACGCCGCCTGCCTAGTCAACGCCTTAGCCCAGACGTCTCCCGTCGAAATCTTATTTTTAACATCGCAATTCAATAATCTTGACCTTATCAATGACAACCCCCGTGTCCAAGTATTGGCCCAAAAGGCGCCCCATCACTTACCAGCCTTCTGGCGCTGGCTGGTTAACCCCGTAGAACAACTGCGTATTTATCAAGCTATAAATAAATTTCAGCCTGATATTATTCACCTCACTGACTCTCACGCCATATATGTGCCTCACCAGTGGTGGCTAAAGCGCTACCGCGTAGTTTTCACTCAACATGACCCCTTTTCCCACCCGGGCGACGTCTATCGTTTTTCTTCAAGAATAATCCACCGCACCCAACAGCGACTGGCCTGCCGCATTGTCACTCACGGACAATTTATCAAAAACGCCCTCGTTACCAAGCGAGGCATTTCTCCCGACAAGATCTTCACTATTCCCCACGGTGACTATTCCTTCTATCTCCGTTGGCAAAAAAAGAATGTGGCGCGCCTACCTAACTCCGTTCTTTTTTTCGGCCGCATCGTCGACTATAAAGGGCTCGACATACTTCTGCGCAGTATCATTGAACTCCAGAAAAAGTCGCAGCCCGTTTTTCTTATCATAGCCGGCAGCGGCGATCTCACTAAATATCAATCCTTGCTCCAGCAAATTAAACGTAAAATCGTGGACAATCGGACTATTCCTGAATCTGAAGTCATTAAATATTTTCAAATGAGCACTCTAATCGCCCTCCCCTACCGCGAGGCCAGTCAATCTGGCATCATATCTATAGCTATGCCAGCCGGCCTGCCCATTATAGCGACTAGCGTAGGCTCCTTGCCTGAAATTTTGACCCAAACAGCTTGTTAGTCGAGCCTAATAATGTGCCGGCCTTATCGCAAGCCATACACATGCTCTTAAACGACGATAACTTGCGGCAGTCACTTGCTCGCGGCGCTAAAAAAACCGTGGCTGACAAAATAGCTTGGCCCCTAACTGCCGGCCAATATTACAAGCTTTACCAATCAATATTGTGATCAAAACCATTGTCGTTATTCCCGCTTACAACGAATCCGCTGTTATTCAGGCAGTAATCCAAGACATAATTGATCATGGTTTCTCTTCTATCATTGTTGTTGATGACGGTTCCTCCGACGCTACCGGCCGTAAAGCCCAAGCCTGCGGCGCGCTACTCGTCACTCACCGCTTCAATCGCGGCAAAGGCGCCGCTATAAAAACCGGGCTGGAAGCGGCTAAATTATTAAAAGGTGATATCATCGTCACTATGGACGCGGATGGACAACACCAAGCCAGCGACATAAATGCTCTTATTGAGCCAATTATCAATGGTCGCTGTGATGTTGTT
>CAYSWF010000014.1:912-13597 GCA_964434765.1 uncultured Candidatus Saccharibacteria bacterium | reverse complement strand
GTACAGAAAGATGATATGATACCAGCCGGCCTTCTGATTGGCACTATCCAGACAACTGAAGATGAAGTACATGAGCCATACCGGCGGGCGCGTTTGAGTGTACCGTATGACGCAGACCGTATCTTCGCGGTGACAGTCCTGGTAGCTTCATGAGGAGAGAAGTGACATATGTGATAGTAATTGTTCTGGTTAGTTTCGGTCTCGGCAGATTTTTTTGGTGGCTACCGGGACTAATACTCATGAGCGGCACCATCGCTTACGCGGTGCCCAACTCACTTAAGTATCTGATCGTCATCGCAATTATGGCGGAGTTGCTGTCAGTATTGCCAGGGGGGGTTACGGCTGTGGTCGTACTAACACCGTGGCTGGTGAAATACCTGGGCCGGCGCATTAGTGTTGACGTGTCATTTTTCTATCTGGCACTGGTAGCCACGTCAGTGACGGCGCAACTGTTTATACTTTTTCTACCGGACAGCGTGACGGTGTTAAGGCTGCAGTCGTGGTCGCCGGCGGGCTTAACTTCCGTGGTAGAGATAGTACCTTGGTTGAAGGTGGCTGCAACTGCCACCTTGACCACTTTGTTTGTTTTTGGGGCTACCGTGCTTATTCACTTTAACTTTAATAGGACATGGTAGAATTTGAGACAATTGTTGAGGAGGTTAAGCCAACGAGGGTCTCCCGCGAGAGACGGTTTGGGTTTTTGCTGCTACTGGGGACGGTGGTGATGGGTGTTACTGTCGGACGCAGTTTTCAGCTGCAGATTATTCAAGGGCGGCGCTGGCAGGTACAAGCGGAGGAGAACAGGGTAGCGGTGCTGCCTCTGCTAGCACCCCGAGGAATAATTTATGATCGCCACGGCCAACAACTGGTGGAGAATGTGGCCAGCACCGACGTGGTGTTAGACCCCACCCAACTGCCCAGTGAAGAGGACGAGGCACCACTTTTTGATCTGCTGCCGGGGCTGACCAATGTTACATATGAAGACATAAGGAGTGCGTTGACGGCAGCGCGTGAACGTAAGCGCGTAACATTGCTGGCGGCGGCTGTGCCCCACGACGATGTCATTGGCATCGAAAGTGTAATTGAGCGTTTGCCCGGGGTTCGCCTGACATCGTCGTCAGTGCGTAAATACTTGTATGATGATTCTCTGTCTCACGTGCTGGGCTACACAGGATTGGCCAACGAAGACGAGTTAGTGCGGCTACAAGATTTATTATTGAGCGACATAACCGGTAAGGGGGGGGTGGAAAAGCAGTATGATTATCGACTGCGGGGCCGACACGGTGCATCATACACTGAAGTTGATGCGGCGGGACGCTTCCAGCGCTATATAAGAGAGGAGGCAGCAGAGCCCGGTGAAGATTTATATCTGACGATTGACGCTGACCTGCAGCAGTTCATATATAATCTTCTCGACGATGGTAAAAAGCCGGGGGCAGTGGTGGTGTTAGAGCCAGACACGGGAGCGGTCAGGGCGCTAGTTAGTTATCCCGCCTTTGACCCGAATGTGTTTTCGCGGCCCGGACGACCGGACGAGACGCAAAATATTCTTAAACAACCGACGCAGCCTCTTTTCAACCGAGCGATTAGTGGCACCTACCCACCCGGATCGACTATAAAGCCGCTGATCGCTGTGGCTGGGCTAGAGGAAGGTGTTATTTCGCGTCAGACAACTATTTTATCAACCGGCGGTATTCGAGTGGGCCAGTGGTTTTTCCCTGATTGGAAAGCGGGTGGACATGGCGCCACTAACGTTACGCGGGCGCTGGCAGAGTCGATTAACACTTTTTTCTATCTTTTGACAGGGGGGGATGAGACGAGGACTGGTTTGGGGGTGAAGCGAACTGTAGACTGGCTGGGGGCGTTTTCCTGGGGACGAGCCACCGGTATTGATTTGCCCGGCGAGGCAGACGGTCTTTTGCCATCTCCGGAATGGAAGGAGCGCACAAAAGGCGAGAAGTGGTATATAGGAGATACCTATCATTTAGGCATCGGGCAGGGCGATGTGCTGGTGACGCCTCTGCAGGTAGCGGTGGCAACAGCGGCCCTAGCTAATTGGGGGACAGTTTATGAGCCTCACACAGTTACTGGTACGGGGAGGCCGCAGGGACGCCAGTTGCCGGTTGACCGGCAACATCTAGAAACAGTGCGCGATGGCATGCGGGCGGCGGTAAGAGAAGGCTCGGCTCGCAGTTTGAATGCTCTGGCGATAGACGCGGCTGGCAAAACGGGAACGGCACAGGTGGGAGACGACGATGATACTCATGCTTGGTTCACTAGTTTTGCTCCTTACCGCGAGCCGGAATTAGTGGTAACCGTGCTTCTGGAGCGAGGCGGAAAAGGTGATATTGACGCCGTGCCGGTAGCGGAAGAGATTTGGCGGTGGTGGGCAGACAGAGAGGGTTAGCGTTTTGTCAACACGTTATGACAAAGTGTTAACAAATTGCCTTGACCGTTGGTAGTCTCATCCCTACACTTGGCTCTTATAATTATCTAATCTGTAGGCTTATCTTATGAGAGAAACATATCTTACAAAGGAAGGCTGGGGAGAACTGAAAGAGAAACTTAACTGGCTGAAAACGGTACGCAGGCGGGAGATTGCGGAAGCTATTCACACGGCCAAAGAACAAGGGGATCTGTCGGAAAATGCCGAGTATGTTAATGCTAAAGAGGAACAACGGCGGATCGAAGAGCGTATCGCGGAAATTGAGTCAGTTATCAAAAACGCACAGATTATAACCCGGGCGGGAACCGAGCGGGTGGGGGTGGGAAACACGGTAGTACTTAAATGCAACGGCAAGGAATTAACTTACCGTATCGTAGGTTCAAACGAGGCCGACCCCCTACAGAATAAAATCAGCAATGAGTCACCGGTAGGTCAAGCTCTGCTGGATAAGAAAAGAAACGAGACAGTAATTGTTCCGACGCCGGCTGGCGACAAGGAGTGTGAAATAATTGAAATTCGGTAAATTAAGCAGATAAAGTAAATTGAGAAGTAAGATTAAGGCTCGGGCTGGCTTTACTTAATTTACTGACCAGCTTACTTTACTGGTAATGGCAGAGGAAAGACTGGAAGAAATACGCCAAACACGGCTAGCTAAGCGGGAGGCGATACTCAAGGCGGGCCGCGTTCCCTATCCATCCGAAGCACGACGGACCCATACAACGGCTGAAATGTTGGATCAGTTTGATACGCTTAACAACGAGCAGACTCCGATAACATTAGCTGGCCGCATCAAGGCGTTGAGAAGTCACGGCGGTGTGGTCTTTCTAGATCTTATTGATGGGTCGGGGCCGGGTCAGCTGCAGATTACCAGAAATGATGCGGCGAATTTTGAGAGACTTGACTTACTTGATGTAGGCGATTTTATACAAGCGGTGGGGATGGTCGCTATGACTAAGCGGGGGGCGCGCACTTTGCGAGTACGGGAATGGCATCTATTAGCCAAAAGTATTCGGCCCTTACCTAGTGCCTGGCACGGATTGAGAGACAAGGAAACGCGCTACCGTCAGCGGGAGGTTGATTTTCTTCTGAATAGTAAGACACGGCTGCCGGTGCTGCTCCGAGGGCAAGTATTAGATTGGCTCCGGCACGAGCTTAGGGAACGGGGGTACCAGGAGGTGGAAACGCCGATTCTGCAGCCGGTGGCGGGGGGGGCGGCAGCGCAGCCATTTGTCACTCATCATAACGCTCTAGATGCTGATTTGTATTTAAGGGTAGCGCCAGAGATATACTTGAAACGTTTACTGGTGGGCGGATTCGAAAAAGTGTTTGAGATCGGCCGAAACTTTCGCAACGAAGGAATTGACCGAGAGCACAACGTGGAGTTTACCATGTGCGAATTGTACTTAGCGTACGCGGACTACGAAGATTTGATGGATATGACGGAGGAACTTTTATCGGCCGGGGTTCGGGATATAACCGGCAGCGAAGACGTGCCTTACGGCAAGCTTACTTTATCTTTTGGTACGCCGTGGAAGCGGGCGCGTTTTGGGGAACTGATGCTAGCGGCGGTGGGAATTGATATTTTAAAGGAGCAGAATCCGGCGACTTACGTCACAATTTTAGCCAATAAGGGTTTGGCGGTGCCAGAAGTTCGGACGTATGGTAAATTGGTTGACGAGCTATACAAAGAGCTGGTGCGCCCCAAGCTTACCCAGCCAACAATTGTGTATGACTACCCGCTAGAGTTGGCGCCTTTGGCTAAACGGAGTTTGTCAGACCGGAGGGTAGCCGAGAAGTGGCAATTGCTAGTGGGCGGGATGGAGCTGATTAACGCTTACACTGAATTAAATGACCCGGTGGAACAACGCGAGCGCTTTATGACGCAACAAAAGAACCGCCAGCTGGGTGATAATGAGGTGTCTGACATTGATGAGGGATACCTGCGAGCGATGGAGTATGGCATGCCGCCGGCAGCGGGTTGGGGACTGGGTATTGACCGGCTGGTGGCGGTGCTGGCGGACGTGCCAAGCGTGCGGGATACTATGGCTTTTCCCTTGCTTAAACCGGAGCGATGATTGATATAAGAAAAGTACGTGACGACTGGCCAGCGGTGGCTGGCAACTTGGTCAGGCGAGGGGTGAAAGAAAAGAGTGTTGAAAAATTGTGGCAGGTAGATAAGGAATGGCGTGAGCTGAACAGTGAAGTTGAAAAATTGAGAAGTGAACAAAACAAAGCAAACGAACTGGTGGCCGCGGTTGATAAAAAAGAGAGGGAGAAGGTAATAAATAGCTTAAAGAAAGTGTCAAAAAAAATAAAAAGCGGGGAAAGGAAGCTGGTCAGTCTTTTAGAAAAACGCGATAAATTGTGGAGATTGCTGCCAAACATGATAGGGGAAGACGTGCCAAACGGTGGGGCAGAAGAGGCGCGGTTAGAGGCCGAAAGCAAAGTGAAAATCCCCAAATTCGAATTTGAAGCGAAAAGTTATTTAGAGCTGTTACCAGAGTATATTGACCTAACTAGTGCTGCTAAAGTATCAGGTAGTCGCTTTGTATATATAAAAAATAAGCTGGCTCGTTTGGAATTGGGGTTGGTTTCTTATGTCGTGGACTACTTAGTTGACCGCGGTTTTGAGGCGATTATTCCTCCCGTTTTAATCAAAGAGGAGGCCATGGCCGGGATGGGATACCTTGATCATGAAGGAGATGAGATTTACAAGACGCAAGATAATTTGTACTTAGTAGGTACCAGTGAACAGTCCGTCGGAGCAATGCATATGGAAGAAATTCTTGAGGAGCCTCTGCCGCGTCGTTATGTAGCCTATTCAACCTGTTTCCGTAGAGAGTCCGGGAGCCATGGACAAGACGTTAAGGGTATACTGCGAGTACATCAATTTAATAAGGTTGAGATGTTCAGTTTTTGTTATCCGGAACAATCGGAAGAAGAACATAAGTTTCTACTGGCGCGACAGCGATATATTATGGATTCCTTGGGTTTGCCTTATCGGGTGGTGAAGTTGGCGGCTGGTGATTTGGGGGCGCCGTCAGCTAAAACATACGACATTGAAACCTGGATACCGAGCGAGAAAAAATTTCGCGAAACACATTCGACTAGTAACACAACTGATTACCAGGCGCGGCGGTTGAATATCAGAGTGAGGGAGGATGGTCTAATAAAAAAAGCACATATGTTAAACGGAACAGCCGTGGCGGTGGGACGCACGCTAATTGCCCTAATAGAAAATCACCAACAAGCGGATGGCTCAATTGCTATGCCGAAAGTGCTGCACAAGTATTTGCCGTTTACGAGTATAAAAAAACCTGTCAACGGGTGACAGGGGTGGGAGCGCATGGCTGCTAAAAACGATAAGGTCCCACGGTGGGGGAGAACTGCACAGCGAGGATTTTCTGATCTCCTTGAAGAAGGATCTTCACTCGCTGGCATACTCTAGTCAGTAGGTGCAGCCAAGCGGCGCCCAGGCGAGCGGCGGACAAGGTATCTAGCGGATCGAGGCAATAGGTTAGTTCCTCTTTGCTGGCCGGGGGGTCAAGACGGATAAGTTTGGCTACAATCCAAGGAGCAGAATCGCATCTTTTTTTGCCCGTTTCCTCGCACCAGTCGCCGAAATCATCCTGAAATACCTCGGCCAGCTGCCCGTGCTCCATGCCTCCTTGCAGCCATTCATAAGCGGGATACTCTCGCTGCCGCCAGTACAGAAGTTGCAGAAGTTTCTCGTGTACCTCTGCCCGGGACTTTGGTGAAGCTAGGTGCCAGTAAGCGGCCACGGCAGTGCGCATGTTAAACTGACGCTGGGGTTGGGTGTGGCTAGCCAGGCAGGGCATCTTTTCCCGACAGGGTTTAACGTGCCAGGTCCGGAAAATAGCCATTAAAAGTGAAGCCTGAAGCCCAGCTAAGGTGCGCTGCGCGCGAGCCAGCTCGGGAGAGGTCTCCGGCGTCTGGTGAAGATATTTGGGGAACATGATGTTTCTCCTGGGGGTTGATTTTAGTAGAGAACAAACGCTGTACTAAGTTAACTCTCGCCTATGATAAAGTCAAATTATATGTTAGCTCTATTCCAACATCGTACGGTGCGTAGGCTATGGCGCCGGGCGCTGCCCTGGTTCTCGGTGGCACTGTTGGTGACCATTGTTACCGTGCCGTTAATCCTGTTCGCTTGGCTGTTTTTCCGCACGGAAGTTTTCATGGTGCAGGCGGTAACGGTGGTCGACGCGCGAGAGCACACGGGGGAGGCAGTACGCACTATTATTGAGCGAGTGATGGAGCGTCTTCCCTGGAACCGCAATATTTTCTTTGTGCCTACCCAAACTATCGAGACAGAAATCGTCTCGGCTCTGCCGCAGGTGCGAACGGTATATATAACTCGTAAACTACCGGGGACTATAAAGGTTATTGTTC
Organism: uncultured Candidatus Saccharibacteria bacterium; assembly: GCA_964434765.1. Lineage (GTDB taxonomy): Bacteria > Patescibacteriota > Andersenbacteria > UBA10190 > UBA10190 > CAYSWF01. Next base: position 6,738 of record CAYSWF010000014.1, on the reverse strand, counting down.
AAGAAAAGACGCCGGAGCTTTTGTTGCTGTCGGGTGGGAAGTACTACTTTGTCGACCAGACCGGGGTGCCTTACGAGGAGGCAAGGTTGGAAACGCTGCCTGAAGTTGTCCTACCGACGGTGAAGAACAATGACCGGGAAGCGGCGGTGACGCTAGGTGCTGCGGCGGTGGATACCTCGTTTGTCGCGTTTCTGAAAGAGGTGCAAAATGAGCTACCGCAGCGCACCGGGAGCCAGGTGGCCGAGGTGCGTATTCCCTCCCTGGCGGCGCGCGAAGTGCACTTCACCCTTGACAATAACTGGCAAGTGCGCTTTGACGTTACGCGTTCCGCCGCGCAGCAATTAAGTATTCTGCAGCGACTGCTTACGACAACAATTAGCGCGGAGGAGAAGAAAACTCTAGAATATATTGATTTGAGAATACCGAACCGGGTGTACTACAAAACTAGCGGGAGTAGCGAGTGACTAAGACGTCACCCTGATAGGGAAAGACTTCGGGGTAGGTTTTGGTAATGACGGGCTGCCAGGGGGGTGGCGGGGTAAGGGAGGAGGAGCCAAAGCCGGTGGTGTCGACTACCCAGAGGACTGGGGCGTCCGTCTTAAATATTTCTGGGCCGACGATATCGGCCGCCGTGAGAATGGGCCCACCGGCGAAGTGGAGGAGCTGCCTTGTTTCAGAATAGAGGCGGGGGGTGGCTGACGAGTTGAATTCTTCCCGCGCGTAGTGGTCAACAGCAAAAAATATGAAGGGTGAACTGACTAAGATAGGTTGACCGGCCTGATATTGTTCAAAGATAGCTTGAGTGGCGGCGTGCGCCCCGGGCTTGTCCGGAATAGCAAGCTCAAGCCAGTAGGCGAGAGCGGCGACAGCGAAACCAAAAATAATTAGCGTGAGGGTGGCATATCTAAACCAAGCGGGCCGCAAACGGGAGAGAAGCATGGCCAAGCCAATGACAATAAAAATATGAGTAAAAATGAAGAACCGATCTTGGTACAAGCTTTGGCCGAGGAGTGAGACGGCGATGGCGAGGATAAAAGGCACAAACCCAGAGAGCATAACCAGCCAGTTTGCTTCTTCCTTGGCTCGTATAACAAGCCAGAGCCAGCCGACGGCGGTCAAGATAAGCGGGGAGACAGTAATAAGCACTCCCACAAGGCCGGCATGGGGAGGAGTGGCGGTGGTTGGAATAAACAGGCGATAAAAAGTATCAGGTAGGGACCAACCGCCCAGGGGCGGAATCCAATAGGTTTGCTGGACTTGCGCATTTTGAGATAAAAATGTCGGCAGCCAAGGCAAATATAAAGCTAGCATGGTGATGACAGCCAGGGCGGCATACCAGGCCTGACGCCAGTCCAGTATCTCGCCGAGGCGCCCTTTGGTGCGGACAAGCAAGTATCCCGATATAAAGACGAGCTGGCCAGCGATGGAAAATAAGACAAAGTAATGCACGTAAGCTAGGGCGACAGTAACGACGGCATAAGATAGCCAGTATATTAAGCTGGGTTCGCGAATAGCCTTGAGAAGAAAGTATGAAGAAACAAGGATCAGGGCTGTGCCAAGTGTATACATGCGCGCTTCCTGGGCGTACTGAATTTGAAATCCGGACAGAGCTAGGAGGAGGGCGGCGGTCAGGCCGGTGGGACGAGACGAGGTAGCATAGTTGGTAAAAAGATAGGCAGCGGCAATGGTGAGGGCGGCAGCTATAACTGAAAACGACCGCAGGGATAACAGGGAGCTGCCGAATACTAGACTCCAAGCTTTGAGGATTAGGTAGTACAGGGGGGGGTGGACGTCGGCCGCGGCGCGAGATAACATCTCGGTATTCGAGAACTGAACGAGCCGCCAGGAAAAAGCTTCATCAAACCACAGGCTGCGGGAAGTAAGTTGGTAAGAACGAAGGGACAGGCCGGCAATGACGATGAGAAGGAGAAGCCACAGGGCAATACGTTTAGACATGATAGAGACTTTAAAAATTTGGGATTTTAGAGAGGTGGTTGTACTATTAAACTAATACAAACAGCTTACCCTATGAAAGTTGATCCACGCACCTACGCTCTTATCAAACAGCGTCTGGATGAGGCAGAGCGTAATATTCAGTACGTGCGACAAGCTCTAGAAGACAATGGGGACGACTCTAAGAAGGTCCATCGGGAGGAGGAGACAGAGGGGGGGGAGCGCATAGTAGAAGGGGTGTTTGATGGACAAAATATGCAAGGTAATGATGGAAATGAGTACCCGGTGCCACCCAACTACGCTTCGAAATCAAAATTAGTAGAGGGGGATGTGATGAAGCTGAACATTGGTGCGGACGGTTCGTTTATGTATAAGCAAATAAGCCCGGTGGAGCGGCGACGGGCCGTGGGACGGCTGGTGATAGATGAACAGGGTAATTTTGGAGTTAAGACCGAGCAAAAAACATATCGGATCCTTTTGGCGAGCGTAACGTTTTACAAAGCAGAGGAAGGAGACGAGGTAACTATATTGTTGCCCGAGCACGGCGAGGCCCAATGGGGAGCGGTTGAGAACGTGATACATTAAACATGCTGCAGTCCGCGCGGCAATTCATTAAGTTTTCAGTTACGGGCGCTATCGGGGCGCTGGTTGATTTTAGCACTTACAACTTACTAACGCGCGGTCTGGGATTTACGGCCTTTTACTTGGTACTGGGGCAGCCTATCATCGTGGCCAACAATGTTAGTGTGCTGCTGGCTATTATTAGCAACTTTTTACTTAACAAGTACTGGACCTTTCGTGATAAAAATACACACGTGGTCCGTCAGGGGACGGGATACTTCGCCCTCAACTTTGTCACTTGGGTACTAAACCAGTTATTGGTTTCGTTCTTTGCTTTTAATGTGCCGCTACTGGAGGCAATATTTGGCGATATGCGCGATAATGTGGCTAAGGCACTGGCTATTGGTATTATCCTGTTTTTGAATTTTTTTGGCAGCAAATTCTTGGTTTTTAGAAAGACGCCGGCCGGCCGGGCTCGAAATTAAACAGGAATGGGGGTAAGCTTTTTTGATATGGCAACACTCTACCGTAGATACCGGCCGCAGAAGTTTAGCGAGATAATGGGACAAGACCATGTGACAGAAACGTTGCGGCAGGCGGCACTTAAGAATAAGTTGACGCACGCTTATCTTTTCTACGGACCACGCGGGACGGGAAAAACTACTATGGCCCGGCTTTTGGCTAAGCGGGCTAACTGCGAGAAGGCGAAGGGAGCTGAACCGTGCGGCAAGTGCGCTTCGTGCCGGGCACTGGCGACTGGACGGCACACGGATGTTATGGAGATTGATGCGGCATCGAATCGGGGCATTGACGATATTCGGGAGCTTAGGGAGCGTATAAATCTGGCGCCGGCATTAGGCAAGTATCGAGTGTATATTATTGACGAGGTACATATGTTAACGCGCGAAGCGGCCGCGGCTTTGCTCAAGACTCTAGAGGAGCCAGTGGCCCATGTTATCTTTATTTTAGCGACCACGGAATTTCACAAAGTGCCGCCGACTATCCTGTCTCGTTGCCAAGTGTTTCGTTTTAAGCGCGCCAGTCGGGACGAGATGGCCAGTCGGCTCAAATTTATTTTGAAGAAGGAGAAGCGAGCGGCGGATGAGGCAACTTTAGATTTTATTATTGATCGGTCGGATGGCTGCTACCGGGACGCGGAGTCTTTGCTAGGGCAATTACTGACGCTGCGTGATAAGAAGGTAAGTAAGCTGGCCCTGCAAGAATTTTTAGGTTTGCCAGCGCCCGCGACGCTAGAGAGATTTTTGGAGGCTTTGGTTAACGGCGAGTCGGCACCGGCGTTGGCGGCGGCGGAGGAGACGTTGGGGGGCGGATACGACCCCGAACAGTTTCTTAAAGAGAGCATTCGTCTGGCCCGCGACCAGGCTCTTAAGCAAGCGCGCAATGGGGGAGACATGTCCGCGCGCTGGCCGGAGATTATTAGGACTCTATTGCAGGCGCTGCAGGACCTGGCTTACGTGCCGCAGCCGGCGATTGCTGTGCAGTTGGCAATATTGACGGTGTGTACTGTTAAAGGCCAGGACAGGCAGCCGGCAGCGCCGGCCCCGGCAGAAAGCAAGAGTGAGGTGGTGGTGGAGCGGGTAGGGGCAGTGTGGCCTAGCCTTATAGATGAAGTGAAGCGAGACAACCCCGTAGCCGCGACATTCCTGCGAGCCGTGGAGCCAACGGCGGTGAGGGGCGGTACGGTTACTATGCGAGCTCAATACGCCTTGCACCAGACTTTTTTTGATAAGCCTGACAGCCGGAAATTGATTGCTTCAGTTTTGAGCAAATTGCTCGGGGAAAAAGTGGACGTGGTGTGCGTACTAGACGAGGTTGGGACACAGCGAGCGCCATCATTGGCTGAAAGACGGCGACAACACGAAGAAAAATTCCAGCAGACGGTGCGGGAAGTGTTTGGGTCTGCGAAACCCTCTTAGCGAAAGACGGCTCGTTCCAGGCGGTCTACCCGGGCCGGCAGGTTTTTGTGAGTTTTTAGTTGATGATCAATTGACTTCACGACATCAAGAATGGCTGATTGGCTGTTCTTCAAGCCGCTGATGTCGCCTTTCATGTCGCTGATGTCGTCTTTTATGCCGCTGATGTCGTTTCTGATATCTGCTAATTGCTCATCGACATGAGAGAAGCCTTTCTGCGTGGCGATGGCGAGCTCTTCTACCGCTTTGTCTACATCGGCTTTGGTCGCTGGTTGCTTGTTATCGACTGCTTTTTCGTCATCACTTTTTAGTATGCCAGAGGTTGGGCTATTGCCGCAATAACTATAATTCGCTATGGTCAAGGCGTAATCCTCATTTATTCCGGGATCGCCCTTCGACTTCGCTCAGGATAAATCTAACGGCCCGCCTGCGCCCTGGCTTCCCCCTTCGCCAAGGCTACCCTTCGACCTCGAGCTCAGGGTCGAGAGGCGGGGGACAAGTCGGCGAGGCAGGGGCTGGTTCGGAAATGTACATTAAATTAAGTGGTAAAGTATATAAGGTATAAATATTCCGGGATCGTCTAAGGGCAGGACAGCAGCCTTTGGAGCTGCGAATCGGGGTTCGAATCCCTGTCCCGGAACACAGTGGGGTAGCGAATACAAGCGGCTTGGCGATACTCTTATAAATGCGGTATCATTCTTTTATGGACAAAAAGGAACTAGAGGAAATTTTAGACAAGCACGCTAAACGGACTGATAAAAAGTTAGAGGGGTTTGCTAAAAATACCGACTATAAACTGGAAATAATTACTGACGATATCTCGACTATCAAAGAAAACGTATTTCATCTAACAGACAAGGTAGACCATCTAACAGACAAGGTAGGCCATCTAACAGAAAAAGTAGATGTAATATTTGAACAAACAGGCCAGCTGACAGTCGATATGGAAGTGGTAAAGAGTTCTGTTCAACGCCACGAACAAAAGATTAATCAACCATAAGCTCTCAAAGGCTTTGCGATATCCTTATAAATACGGTATCATTCTTTTATGGATAAAAAGGAACTAGAGGAAATTTTAGCAAGACATGCCAAAAACACTGACTATAAGTTAGAGATTATTGCGGATGATACGGGAACTATCAAGGAGGGAATAGGTCATTTGCAAGATGATGTATCTGGGCTAAAAAAGGATGTATCTGGGCTCAAAAAAGACGTAGCCGGATTGAAGGGAGATGTAGCCGATCTAACAGAAAAAGTGGATGTAATATTTGAACAAACCGGCCAGCTGACAGTCGACATGGAAGTGGTGAGGGGTTCTGTCCAGCGCCACGAACAAAAGATTAATCAACCATAAGCACGCGAAGGCCTTAGTGGCGAG
>CAYSWF010000014.1:0-902 GCA_964434765.1 uncultured Candidatus Saccharibacteria bacterium | reverse complement strand
AAACAGAAAGAAACAAAACTTCTAGAAAAAACAGAAGCCAAGCCAAAAGTTCCAGCCGAGCTTACAAAAGAACACCCAGGACAAACAAAAGATCAATCAACAATAAGCCCGTAAAGGCTTTGGTGGCGAGCCGCACCGCAAAGAAAAGACCGCAGCGGTGCAAACTGTTGCGAGTATGCGAAGGCGTGAAATAGCCAGGTGAAATGAATGTATAATGAATTCTGGAAATCGTCTGGCTGTGGTTGGCCATACTGGCGACCATTATTGCCTTTTATAAAATATCCAAACCCGCGGCATGTTTGCTGATTCCATATATTCTATGGGTTAGTTTTGCGAGTTATCTTAACTATTCTATTTGGATGCTTAATCGGGATAATACTGGCGGGCAAACGCTCTGTACCCAGGAAGCTAGACTCTGTTCAGACGGCTCATACGTGGGGCGCGCTGGTCCAAATTGTGAATTTGCCGCGTGTCCGGGAGAAATTTGACAAAATATTAGTTTCATTATAGTATCGGGTTGTAAGTTATTCTCTGATATTGAGATATTTTGAGACTAGTCGCTTAAGGGTTTAAAGCGAGCTTACGGGGGGCAGGGATCATCCCGCAGGCTCCATTCGCAAAAATTCTTAAGTTATGTATACAAAACCGAACAATCATAAATCAGGCCGAAAGCGGCGCTTTGGTTCACATTCGCCAAGAGGCTCGGTCGGCCACGGAGCGACTCGCTATAGCGGAAGGCACCGGCGGGGGCCTTCGCGACGCCAAAATCGTTTTGCCGTCCAAAACATAGATATATCTAAATTTATCAACAAGGCTGTCATCACTGAACAGACTGAGCATTTTGTTCCCGAACACGCTTTTTCCGATTTCAATATAAACGAACGGCTAAAATTAGCCGTAGC
>CAYSWF010000013.1:11764-13863 GCA_964434765.1 uncultured Candidatus Saccharibacteria bacterium | reverse complement strand
CACCAGACACAGCCCGGCGGCCAAAAGGCATGGTAACCGAGCTATATTTATGAATGCTCATTTGGGCCTCCGGCGGCAACCGATAAGTATAAGTTTGGGGGCCAGTAGCGGGTAGGGGAACAGCGGGGGCTACTTCGGCAAACCGCGGAGCTTTATTCATGATACGTTACCCCAAAACGGTACATAGTAATGGTATCCTGGCGGAGGTTGACACCGGACTCGCGCAAAGCAGTAGCAATTTGGTCCTGGGCTGTGTCAATGCCAGCGCGCCGCGGCAGAATAATAGCTGATTTGCCCTGATCGGAACGCAGGTAGAGACCATAATGGCTAGGCTGGAGCTGGGCGGCGTCGCTGATGCGCTGCAATGGTTCAAGCACGGCCACCGTGTATATGATTGATGGCAAATCAGAGCGACGGATATCCGGAAGAGTGACTCGAGTTAGCGCTGAAACAGTGTGGTTGATGATTTCTTGCCCCAAGCAAGCTTGGCGAGGAAACGGCTCGCCGCACATGGTGCGTAGTCTGTGGCCGGGGTTGGCATAGAGGTAGACATAGCAGGCGCGCTGACGAGCTAGCTCGGGGGGCAGCACCCCTCTAAGAGGTAGAACTTGGCGCTGGCGGACAAAATACTCGGTAGCGGCCTGGGCCAGTTTTACATATGCGTTCATGTGCTTATGTGATATACCATTAATCGTATGATAGCTAGGCTCTTTATTGCTATACCGATCCCCGATCATGTGGCCGAAACACTAGAGCAAACTCTTAGCCATTACCCACAATATATCGAGAGGGTGACGCCGGTTGGCAACTGGCACTTAACGCTGTTGTTTTTGGGCGAAGTCAAAAATTACAGCTGGTACAAGCGACGGCTAACTTTGGATTTGCCTCAACCATATCTTCCGGTAATAACCGTAACACATGTGGGGCGGGGGTTGCACCGCGGTCAATTGTGGGCATACGCGCACAAGACGAATGTGTTGAAAAACGTGCGCGCGCAGATTTGCCGGCGCGTCAGTAAACTGCGTATGCCAATGGTACGGGCGGCCAAACAACAAAAAGAGAAATTTGTGCCGCATGTGCGCCTGGCGACACTGCGCCTGGCATCCGGCGATGGGGGCCTGGCTGATTACCCGGTGGGAGTGACTTTCACCGCGCGGCAAGCTGTTATCTGGCGCAGTGAGCTTTTGCCGGACGGGGCGCGGTACACAAGCCAAGGGACTATTAATCTTGTGCCATGAGGGAGACTGTACGCTTAGGCCGTGTGTCATGTGACTTTATGGGCCTAGAAGAATTTATGAGGCTCTGTGGCAGCTGGTTGACATCGGATAAGTTTCATCATGTAGTGACGCTTAACCCGGAAATGGTTATGCTAGCTGAAAGCAACGGTACTTTTAGAGAAGCGGTGCAGGCAGCCGAGGCACGTGTTCCGGATGGTGCCGGTCTAGTTTGGGCCCGGTGGTATTTGCGCTCATCCTACTGGCCGTTATTGCCTAGCCTGCTAACTTTTTTATGGCAGCCGGTCGAGCGCGTAACGGGTGTTGATGCCATTATGACGTTGGGGCGTCTGTGTCAGGAGCGGGGGTTGTCAATATATTTATTAGGCGCAACAAAGGAACAACGTCAAAAAACAGCGGCTAGGCTTACTTCCTGCTTTGCTAAACTTAGCATTGCTATGTCGCCAGAACGCATCCACGACCAACGCCCGGCGGTTTTATTGGTAGCTTATGGAGCGCCTAAGCAGACGTTGTGGATAGAGCAGCAACGAAAGCACATGCCCAGTGTGCGCATTGCTATGGGTGTCGGTGGTGCGTTTGCCATGCTTAGTGAAGACTTACCGCGGGCTCCTCGGCTGTTGCGCACCCTTAATCTGGAATGGCTATGGCGTCTATATTTGGAGCCACGACGCTGGCCACGTATCTGGCAAGCTACGGTACGCTTTCCTTTACTCGTGCGTAGACAAAAGAAGTTATCATCATAATAAATGGCTAATTTAAGGTTATAATTAAGCTTATACACACCAAGTAGTTATTGACGCACGATGCTGTGTGGCGTAGGGTACTATGATGTTTGCTTATGCTGATAGACTTTCGTGAAGGAGG
>CAYSWF010000013.1:0-11754 GCA_964434765.1 uncultured Candidatus Saccharibacteria bacterium | reverse complement strand
GGATGATAACAATGGCTCGAGTGGGGGGGTGTGGCAACGTATCAAGGAGTCACCGCGCACGGTGTCGGCTCTTATTATTATACTGATTGTGGCGGCGGCTATTTATGCTTTCTCTGGTGAAGAAGCAACTCAACCTGGCATACCGACGGGGGGGGAGACGGCGTTAATTGACGAGGAGAGTGAAGACATAGCGGAAAAAGAACCACAGATAGCGGCGGAAATGAACGAGGGCGGGCAGCCGGTGGTGCTACCGGAAGCCAAGCGCACAAAGGAGGGGTATGTGGAGGTAGCCCAGGCTGGAGATGGTTACACGCACTTGGCTCGGCGTGCGACTACCCGATGGCTGTCAGAAAATCAGGCTAATTATGCGGTGACTGACGAGCATCGCATCTATATTGAAGACTACATACAGAATCGATTGGGGACGCGAGGATTGGAGTTGGGCGAAAGTCAAACAGTTTCCTTTGACCTTATGGCTGAAGCAGTAGCGGCAGCGGGAGAGCTAAACGAGCAGCAACTGAAGAACCTGAACAAATACACGGGGGCTCTTAAATAAAATAAATAATTTCGGGGGGAGGCAAAAACCCCGATCCGTCGGGGTTTTTGCTATACTAGAGCCATGACAACTATTACCGGTTATCACCGTCCCGTGCCGGATAGGGCAAAGAAGGTGTGGCAAGGCAAAATATTCAGTGCCTGGCAGTGGGAACAAAAACTATACGATGGGAGCACTAGGACTTATGAGCGCTTGAAGCGAAGTGACGTAGCGCATACGGTTGGAATATTGCCGGATGGTCACATCTTACTTACGGAGGACGAGCAGCCCGACAGGCGAGCTGTGATCACACCACCGGGAGGTTCTATTAACCCGGGGGAAAGCCCGGAGCGGGCCGCGGAGAGAGAATTGCTGGAAGAGACAGGATACAGGGCGGGGGAACTTGTGTTTTGGCATAGTTACCAGCCCAGCGGCAAGGTCGACTGGACGGTGCATGCTTTCATCGGCCGAGAGTTGATCAAGGTAGCGGAGCCACAACCGGAAGCGGGGGAGAAAATTAAGCCGTTGTTTTTCTCGTTTGAGGAGTTTTTGGCTTTGAGTAATAACCCCAAGATGCGTGATTTAGTAATTAGAATTATTCTACTGGAAGCACGGTTAGATTTGGCGAAACGAGAAGAATTAAGGAAATTATTTTATGGCTAGAAGTAAGGTTCGCACACGTATGGCACCGAGCCCGACAGGTCCTTTACATGTGGGAACGGCACGGGCGGCTCTTTTCAGTGAATTATTTGCTGTCGATAACGGTGGGTCTTTTATTTTGCGTATCGAAGATACCGACCGCGAGCGTTCAGAGAAACGCTACGAAAACGAGATAAAGGAAGGATTGAGCTGGCTTGGTATACGCTGGGATGAGGCTTTTCGCCAGTCGGAGCGAAGTGAATTGTACCACGCCGCTATCCAACATCTGTTGGCAAGCGGTGCGGCTTATCAGGAAGAGGGGAGTGAGGCGGTTAAAATTAAGATTGAGCCACAGGAAGTGGTGTTTAATGATCTCGTCCGCGGTCAGATAAAGATACATACGGACGCGTGGGGTGGGGATTTTGTGATAGCCAGGACGCCCCAGGACCCTCTTTATCATCTAGCCGTGGTGGTTGATGATGCGGCCATGCAAATTTCCCATGTGATACGCGGGGAGGACCATTTAAGCAACACGCCTAAGCATATATTGCTGCAGCGGGCATTGGGGTATAAAGAGCCAAAATGGGTTCACCTGCCGCTGTTACTCAACGAGCGGGGAGGCAAATTGTCTAAGAGGGATGGGGCAGCAGGACTGCTTAAGTATCGCGAGGCTGGCTTTCTGCCAGAGGCGCTGCTTAACTATTTGGCGCTGCTGGGCTGGAACGGAGGAGATGACAGAGAATTTTATACTCACGATGAATTGATTAAGGCATTTAGTTTAGAAGATGTGCAAAAGGGAGGGGCTGTTTTTTCAGTGACAAAATTGGCGGCGTTCAATAAGCACTACTTGAGAAAGCTGCCGGGCCAAGAACTACTGGAGCGGGCGCGACCCTATCTAGCTCACACTAAAGTTAAGGCTATGGATGACGCTTATCTCATAGCGGCTTTGTCCACAGAGCAGGAGCGAGTTGGCACCTTGGGTGAGTTTAGGGAGGCTATAGAGTTCTTCCTACCCGGTTGGGGGGGAGTATACCCGGCAGCTATGCTAGTATGGCGGAAGAGCGATATGGGAAAAACACAACAATATCTGCAGCAACTAACAGAGCGTTTGGAGCAATTTTCATTAGAAGATTTTACGGAAAAAACACTGGGGGATGCGCTCCTGGCTTGGGTTGATGAGAAAAAAATGGGTAGGGGAGATGTGTTGTGGCCGATGCGGGTAGCGCTGACTGGCCGCGAACACTCCCCGGGTCCCTTTGAGGTGGCGGCTGTGCTGGGCAAGACAGAAACAATCAGGCGTCTTAAAAATGCGTTGGCTAAACTTGCCGGCCTATGAGGCGACTGAAGCGATGGCAACGTATTGTGTATACCATTATCATTGCGCTCGTCGCCCTGGGTATGATAGCTCTTAGTTCTGTATAGTTTTATTAATCTATGCTGCGCAGACGCTTGCCTCTGGTTCTAGTGCTGGTGATTACGTTCAGCTTCGGCACCACGAGCGCGGAGGCAGCCACAGTGGAAGAGCTGCGTGAAAATCTTAGGTCTAAAAAAGAGGGTCTTTTTGACGTGGAGAAACGTATTGAGAAATTTAAGGAGGATATTCAACTCAAAAAAAGGGAGGCGCGCTCCTTAGAAGATCAAATCGGCATCATTGAAGATAATATTACTCAACTGACCTTGAGCATCGATAAGACGGTAGCTGAAATTGAGGCAACTAACGCAGAGATTGATGCTGTGGAAAACGACATAACGATCAAGGAGGCCGAGATAGTACACCAAAAGGAGCTCCTGACAGAATATTTGCGTTCTTTGTACGCCCTCAATCAGCAATCGAGCGTTACTGTTTTTCTTAAGTACTCGACATTTTCGGAAGCCATGAACGAAGCAGCGACACTGGAGGAGCTGCAGGCACGCGGCCAGGCGACGTTGGTGGCAATACAGCAGCTTAGGGATTAATTTTAACGGAAGAAGGCGCAGTTGGAAGATTTTAAACAGACATTGGAAAAGCTAAGAGAACGTCAGGAGCAACAGCAAGCCACTCTGGTGACAAACAGAGAGTCAAAGGAGCGTATTCTGAAATTAACGCGCTCCCAGGAAGACGAATTTAAGCGTTTACCCCAAGAGGCAAAGAAGGCACACGAGGCGGCTGAATCGGAGATCAGGCTTCTTGATAAAAAAATCCGGGAGGAGTTGCGCCGGCGGGGGATTAGCAGACTTCCCTCGGTAGGCGTTTTTGACTGGCCGGTGCAACCAAATATGGGTATTTCCTGTGAATTTAATTGCGTTGATTACCCTTATGCTTACCTTATCGGCCCCCATTCGGGAATGGACATTCCAGCGAATGTGGGCACGCCTGTTGAGGCTCCAGCTGACGGCTATGTGGCGCGGGTTCATAACGCCGGGGGACCGGGCTACAACTACATTTTGCTGCTGCATGGGGATAATATCTCAAGCGTGTTTGGTCATTTATCAGGCTTCGCAGTCCGGGAAGGGGATATGGTCACCCGGGGCACGGTTATTGGGTATACGGGAGGAGCACCAGGAACCGCTGGCGCTGGTCTATCGTCGGGCCCCCACCTGCATTTTGAGGTACGCCAGAATAATGTGCCGATAAATCCGCGTAAGTATCTTTAGTTTATTGATATGTCCGTTGACCCTGACAGTATATTTGAAAAGATTGTTGTTTGGCTGTCTCCTATTTGGGGTCCTTTTTACGCTGTATTTTATATTATACGTCTGATTGTGCAGGAGTTGTTCAAACGGGGAGAGGACTAAAAGTGATAGCTTGTTATGCCGACAGCGGGTGATTTGATACAGTTTTTTCTGAAGTTGGAGGGGCCATACAAGTGGTATGTGATTGGTGCTGTGTTGGCGTTGCTGACAGCGGTGATAACGCGCTTTATTTTCAAGACTCTGAAGTGGTTTTTAATTATTGCGGCCGCGGCCGTTATTGCCTTTACCATTATTAGTTACTATCTGACAGCGAAGTAGTGAAATAGTGGGGGAGGCTGTTAGGAAATAGCATGACACTTAGTGGCAACAGTGGCCATAGGGTTGATGATCGTGTGTTAGGGCATAAGTCACACCATGCTGTATTTGAGAACGTAATGTGTAGCGTCGCACAAGGTATCTTTCACGACGCCTAGGGTCTCTGGTTTCCCCTTTTTGTTTTATCCACAGGTAGTTGACCATATTGTCACGTATGTCAAGCCATGCCTTATATGTTGTCTTTTATGCTGGGCTCTATCGCTTTTCTACTGCGACGAAATGAATATTGTTCACTCCCCTACCTGTAGGTTATGGAGTTCTGTGGGGATAGCGGTGGTTGAAAAAATCATAATTATGATATGTGGCCGGGGAAGGGTAGTCCCCTATTGATACAGAAGTCGATTAGGCTACAATTTGACATCCCATCTATCTTAATGTACTCTGGCCTTTGGTTCTCTCACAACTTTGGCTCTTTTTTAGCAGGGAGCTTCCCATGAACTTTCTTTGCCTACTTCTAGGACATAAGTTGGAGGATGCTGGTCGAGATGCAATTGCCCGAGCTAAACGCGCCTGCGAACGATGTGGCCAGGTGCTTGTGCCTTGCCCTAAGTGCCGTGGGAGCGGGCTGATTTATGCAGACGACCCTACTAGGCCCTGGGAAGGCGGTCGCGAGTATCGAATGAAAGGTGATACGGTTCTGATGGATTACGACGGAAAACCACTGCTAGGAAAACCACTACTAGAAAGATGTCCTGCTTGTAGGGGTAAAAAACGAGTTCACCCTGCACAAGTTGGAAAGTGCCCCTCTTGTGGTGAGGGACCACTCGTTGTCGAAGATGAGTCTCTAATCGAGGGTAGTGGTGCCGGAGCAATGGTTGGTCTCTTCAAGGTCAAGAAGTGTTCTAAGTGTGGAAAGATAGCTGAATCGCGTCTCATTGAATCGTACTGGAAAAGTCAGTTTGGTGGATAGTTTGCAACCTTCAGTCTTTCATTTTTACCGCCCACCCCGGCGGTCTTTTTTTGACAAGAAAAAAACCACTCAATATGTCAACATGTAGATAGGTAAAACAAGTCAGCAGTCAGGAAAGATTAACTGTGATTACAGTCCTAGTTTTTGGCGAGTGTATTTATGGTGGTACATGTGCTTGACTAGTACCACCACTATGGGGTACATTGCTTCTAGGGGAAGCTGTTTCAAAGTTGGCTACAGGCTAATGTGGGGCTGAAACGCAGAAAGGCTCTACTGGTATTCACAAGTAGGCTTTCTGCCTTTGGCAGAAAGAAAATCGAAAGTGAAAAGATGGAGGGGCTAGTCGTCCTCCCAGCTCCACAGTAGTTTGTAGCCTTTTAGGTAGTTGCCACTTCTGAATCTTGATGATGTCACAAATTCAAACCACGTATCGTGGTTTTCTTTGATGAGTTCCAAAGCACAAAAATAACGATACTTGCCTACTCTTTTAACGAATGTATGAGTAGCCCGCTTTCCTGGTTTACTCTTGTATACGGCGTCTGGGTAGGCAATAAAGTCGTAGAGATTATCAACGATAGCGTCATAGTGTTCAGCGGTTCGTATGTCGTAAATGTGTTTTAAGGCCTTAGTGCTAAGGTGTACACGTTCAACAGACAGCTTGGCACCTTTCATGGCTGATTGGGATACTGTGCCAATCAGCACTTTCTTGTCCTCAACAATGGCGTCTGGCGCGGTGCCGTGGATGTATTTTTCGTGCAGCTCCCTAGTTGCTTTTTCGTTTTCTGCCATAGGGCCAGTCTAGCACTCTCGTTGCTAATCCCCCACCTCATTACAGACCCAGTTTATCGCGAGTGCATTTGCTGGGTGAATAGCCAGCGGATTCGGCTTCTGCGGTTGATGTAAACCAAAGTTGATTTTCTTTTTTTATTCTGCTGGCGGTGGCGCAGTCTTTGTGGTGGTAGAGGTTGGAATTGACCGATCCCACGAAAAGTTTCTCTGATGTGGAAGCGGAGGCGCCGGCGACGGCGGGCGCTGGCGCGGCGGTCTCCTTAACACCTGGTGTTTTTCCGTCCCAGCCTTCGCCAGAGGCTTCGGCGGGCACGGCAACACCAGGTGTTTTCCCGACCGCCGCTGGTTCTGCTGGCTGTTTCCTACCTTGCTCTTGTAGCGTTTTTAATTCTTCCTGGCTGCCGCCGGAACTTGCCTGTCCTTCGCATGGTCTGTCTTCAAAGACAATTGGGCTAGCGGCGTAGTATGGCGACATAACTTTTCCTGTCTGCCAGCCGACGGCAAAAACGATGATGACGAGGAGGAGCCGGCCGGTGTGATGCTTGTTTTTTTGCAGCCAAGCCCACAAAGTGGTAAGGTCGAGCACAGTTATAATAATAACATGAATGATTACTTATTCTGGTTGGGCAGCAACCCGCCTCTGTCGGCGATAGAGTGCTGGACAACGCTGCAACGCGAGAAGTTAATCCCCGGCATTAAGGCGGCTAATGACGAATTCATACTATTTAACTTGGCGCAGGAGTTATCGGCAGATTGGCTAAAGCGTCTGGGAGGTATTGATCGCATCGCCACGGTGACGGCCAGGCAGAGCCATCTGTGGGAGGCGGAAGAGCTAGTAGGCGAGCTCTCCCCTACCCTGCAGAAGTTTTGCCTAGGTATTAGTACGTTGAATATTGATGCGAGGTACGCTAAAAAAGTCGGTTTCGAAATTAAAAAAATATTTAAACAAAAAGAAGTAAAAGTGAGGTTTATTTTACCAAAAGGAAAAGGCGGGCAACTGAATGCGGCGCAAGTTATTTTTAATAATCTTACCTCCCCGCCTAATAGGGAGCTGGCAGTCATCAAAAACGGCGATGAATATCTTTTAGCTAAGACGTTACAGGTACAAGATATTAAAGCTTATGAAAAAAGAGATACGGGGCGGCCGGTCAGAGATGCTCGTGTAGGCATGTTGCCGCCGAAGCTGGCGCAGATTATGTTGAATTTAGTGCCGGAATTTGCGGGCAACCCACCAGTTATTTTGGATCCTTTTTGCGGCGTGGGCACGGTGGTGCAAGAGGGGTATTTGATGGGATATAAAATGATCGGGTCGGATGCGAGTGAAAGGATGATGGAGGCATCGCGAGAAAATGTTGCCTGGCTCAAGAGCCACCAGGAATCTGCTGGCGGCTCTTGGCACTTGTTTCAACATAATATCCACAAGCCTTTTCCAAAAGATTTAGTTGGGAAAGTCGATGCGGTGGTGACGGAGCCGGATTTGGGAGAACCAATAAGTACTCCCCTGCCCCGAGCGGAGCTGGAGACACGAATGAGCAAGTCAGCCGAGCTGTATCTGAAATTTTTTGCCAACATCCGGCCGGCTTTGAAAGATGGCGGCTGGGTAGTTTTTGCCCTGCCAGCTTTCAGAAAAAGTCTGGGCAGAAACAGTGGTTTTAATTTATTCCCCGCTAGTTTCCTTGACGAGGTCAAGGGGCTTGGGTACTGTTGGAATCAGCTCTTACCCTACGAACTTAAGCAATATTATGTGGCGTCCGAGCGAGGCAGTATTATTTATGCTCGGCCGGATGCATTAGTGGGACGAGAGCTAACATTATGGCACATAAAAAAGCCGGGGGCTCGACACAATTAGGACGTGAATCGGAGAGCAAGCGCTTAGGCGTGAAGGTTTACGGCGGCCAGAGCGTGCGGGCCGGACAGGTTATTATTCGGCAGCGGGGCACTCGCTACCGTCCGGGAGTAGGGGTTAGGATAGGGGGGGACGATACTCTATATGCGGCCATAGACGGCCTGGTGCAATTTAGCCGCCGCAAGTTGCAGAATTTTACCGGGCGTTTGAAACGGGCAACTGTTATTAGTATAAAATAGCTCTAAAAAGAAAAATCCTGGTGAATGGGGTGTTCAGCAGGATGGGGTGGTGTGGTCACCGGGCTGTGTTCAGGCTGCAGGAGGAGATAATGGCCAGGAGGAACACAGCTAGAAAACATAGGACAACGAACGCTTTGCTGGCATAATACGCGGCCGTGGCCCAGGTGTTTCTCCAAGGATGTTCGCGAGCAAATTCTTCCTCATCAAGGCGTAGTCTGGCTAGAATTTTCCGCCTGAATTCGGCGCCGTGGTCCGGTGGGGCAACAGGTTTTTCTGGCATGGCAGGCTGCCCGCTATCGGCTTGACGTATCATGCGCTTTTCCTTGTTCTGATTAAGGAACGGCGGGAACGGAACTAATTAAATGTATATTACGAGTGCCGCTGTGTCAATTTTTGGCGGCTTTGATGAAGGCGTTGAATAAGGGATGGCCGGACAGGGGGCGGGAGGTGAATTCAGCGTGGTATTGGACGCCAACGAACCAAGGGTGGTCAGGCACCTCCACTATTTCCACTAGCTTATTGTCCGGGGTGGTGCCGGCGATGCGCAAGCCAGCTTTTGTTAATTGCTCGCGAAAGTCATTATTAAATTCGTAGCGATGACGGTGGCGTTCTCTGATTTTTAACTGACCGTAGGCCCGATAGGAGAATGAGTCTTTTTCTAATAGGCAGTCCCAGCCGCCGAGACGCATGGTGCCTCCTTTGTCGGTAACGGTTTTCTGGTGTTCCATTATATGGATTACTGTGGCTGGCGCCTCCTCAACACCTGGTGTTTCTCCGTCAACACCAGGTGTTTTCCCGGCGCCTTTGTACAGAATGATGTCGTCGGCTCGCGTGGCTTCAACTAAGGCTGGGTTGTGTTGAAAGCCGGTGTGGCTAGTTTTTTCTATGCCGGTGAGCCAACGGATATTGTGCTTGGCCATAAGTTCGTTTATCCCGGGTTGGCTGGCTAGGGCAAATATCTTTTCGAAGTCCAGTTGCTTAAGATAGATGTTATAGCGTTCGGGGGACTGACGAGATTCGTCCATTTGTGTGGCCAGGTCAGCGGCGAGACGGGTGAACATGGGGTGGCCTGACAAGACAAGCCAGGAGGCCGAGCGACGGTTGTAGTCGTCGATAAGCACGGCGCCAGCGTCTTGATTGACTAGATAATCTATTAAAGTGAGTTGGCTGGCGGTAAGAGTGGAATTGATGCGAATGGTGTGAGATAAAGTAAATGCTTTGGCCGTCCCCATCCCGGCCGGAAAAATGATGAGGACAATAAGAACCAGGTAGGAAATTCGTCGCGTTAAGGGGAAGGTAATTTTTTGAATGTAGTTTATCAGTCTAAAAACAAGATAAGCGGCGGTTATGCTAAGAGGGATGATGGAGAAGAAAAGGGCGCGGACGGGAGGAATATCTAGGCCGAGACGCGGGCCCTGGGAGAGCGCGAGTAAGAGGAGCGTGCCTAGTATGAAAGCAGCGACAGGCAATGTCGCGGCGGTTCGCTTCCGGTTTTTTAGTAGCAGCAGTATTAGCCCGCCGAGACCGGCGAGGAACCAAACGGCGCCCAAGGCACGGGGATAATCGGTAAGATTAGGAGTAAGGCCCAGGAGGTGGGGAGTGGTAGTGAAAATATGGGGAACCTTTTGCTGTAGGTTAAAAATGAAGCCAAGGCCGAGCACTAGCAGCAGGCTTATAAACACGAAGATAATAGCCGGCCTATGCTTCATAATGAAGATGATTATGGCTGGAATTAACAGGAAAAAGGCCAGGAAGGCAGAAAATTGGTGGGTCAGTACCAGACTAACGGCGGTTAGCGCGGCCAGAATGGCATCGCGCCGATGCCATTCTTTAAGGAGAGTGATAGCGAGAAACAGTAGGCCAAATAGCAGCACCTCGCCGGCCACATTTTGAAGGTGGTAACCGGGTTCTCTCAAGTAACGAAGGAAACGATAGTGGGTTAGGGTAAACCATACGACCAGGAGCATAAAATATATGGGTGTTTTTTTAGGAAAAACTTCATAGGCAACAGCGACGCCGATAAGAACTGCTGCCAGGCTGAACGCTATGGCAAGGAAGCCGACAGCGGTTAGTTGATGAGGTGAAAGCTGCATGACTAAGGCTGTTAGAGCGTGCAAACCGGGAGTGTAGAAATCAACCGGGTCGCGGTTGAGCAACTGTTTGGCTTCATTGTAGTCAGGCAGTCCTGCTTGGCTCAAGAGTAGGTCTTGATTTTGAAGCATTTTATTGGCCCAGATGATAGCCTTTTGGGAATCTCCCGTGGGTAGGCCATCGTGGTAGAGCAAGAAGGGTACGCTAAAGACGGCGTAAAGGAGTAAGAAGGGGATAATGACGGCTAAGGCGTACCAGAGGGCGGGGCGAGAGAGGGGCTGCCGCCGCCTAGCCAGGATGGTGATAAGGAAAGCGATGATAGCGACGAGGTATAGAGGCAGTCTGACTATGATGGCAAATAAAGAACCGAGAGTGAGGAGTGATAGACTCCATAAAATGACGCGGGCGGCGGCGGGAATAGTTTGGGAAAAGGTTTTAGGTCGGGGCACGAAAGCCAGCCCGGGTATGATTAATATGAGAAGAGGAGCAACAACAGTTTGTACGGCGGCGATAAACGTCAAAATCATAGTAGTTTGTCGTACTTCCTAGCCAATGTCTGCCAGGTATATTGTTTGGCGTGATCCAACAGGGTACGCTGTTCGGCTGCAGTTAGCGGTTTTTGCAAGAGGGAAATTATTTTTTCCGCGTAGGCTTTGGGACTGGCAGGTTTAGCGAAGAAGCGGCTGTGAAAGGGAAGAGGTAAGAGATAGGGACGGATACCGACGTCACTGGTGACTACGGGTAGGCCGTGCGCGGCAGCTAATGTTGTGCGGAAACTGCTCTTGGCGCGATTGGCGATGCTGGCGTCGATAGGATCGAGGATAATGGTGGTTTGTTGAAGTATATTTGTAATCTGAAGGGGCGTAGTAAAGCGGCCGTGCCAGTGTACATGCGGCAACTCTTGCTTAGCAAATTGTTGTTTAAGCCGCGTTGTATCATCACCGCTACCTGCGATGTGGAGCTGGGCAGCGGGATAGACTTTCTGCACGAGAGCAAGTATGTCGGGGAGGAGGTCGATGCGGTGACCGGAGGAGATAGACAGGCTGCCGATGTAGAGGAGTTGTGGATATCGGTTCCTCGGGGACGCAATTTTCTCGTCGCTTATCCCTAGCCCCGCCTCAAGGCGGGGCTGCCGCCCACACCTACTCCTCGAAAATTGGTCCCCTGCGGAACCTAGTAAAGCGTTTGATAGGCCGGTCGGAATCATGACTACTTTTTTCTTGTTTTGGGTCAGTTGTTCAAAATGATCTTTGAGGAAAGGGCTGGCGGTGACGATAGTTTCGGCTAAGTTGGCGCCGACTCGTTCGGCCCAGTGGATGGCGGCACGCTGGTTTATTGAAGTTAAGACATTAGCTGTCAGTTCAAAGTCGTCAACATCGAGGATGATTTTTTTATTTTTGTTGAGTAGCGACCACAGCCGGACGCCGAGCACGTTGTGGGGAAGTGATTTAACGATGATGACGGCGTCGGGGTTAATGCGGAAGAGCGTTATTGTTGTTTTTAGAGCAATGGTAAGCAAGCAGAAAATAAGCGGTAAGCCGGCAAGACGAGTTTTGCCTTGTTTTGTGCGAATAAAGGGCTCTTGGCCGACAGTGTGTAAGTGAATGTTATTATCCGATTTTTTGCTCTCATTTAACACCAGAATGTGCACCTGGTG
>CAYSWF010000012.1:741-13877 GCA_964434765.1 uncultured Candidatus Saccharibacteria bacterium | reverse complement strand
TGAGCGAGCACTGGCTTACGAAATAAAACGCCAGACTAAATTATTCGAAGACAGTAAGATTCCTGACCAACAATCCACTCGCGGCTTTAATGCTAAAACTGGTCAGACAGTGTCGCAGCGTAGCAAGGAAGAAGCCGCCGATTATCGTTACTTTCCCGAACCGGATATTCCTCCTTTTGTCTTTACCCCCGAGCAGCTTAAGCAAATTGTGGTTGACCTGCCCGAGTTGCCCTACATTAAACAAGATCGTCTCCAGCGGCAGTACGGCGTCTCCGAACAACACGCCCTGCTCCTAGTTGTCAACCCCCTACTGGCTAATTTCTTTGAGAACACGGTGTCTGAACTACAACAGTTAGACAACGAACAAAGTGACATCAACCCCCAAGATATTAAAACTCTCGTCATCCGAGCTATCAACATAATCCTCAAAGAATTACGCGATATTATTGCTAAGGAAAAGATTACCATCGCCAAACTCAAAATCACCCCGGCCAACTTTGCTGAAGTCATAGTGTTGCTCCACCATGGCCGGATGAACAAAAACGCTCTTCCTCAAGTGTTAAGAGAAATGCAAAAGACTGGTGGCGCCCCCGACCATATCCTGCAAAACCTAGGGCTAGAACAAATAGGCGACAAGACAGACTTAGAAAAAATTATCCAAGAAGTTATGGACGAGAACAAAGAGGTTGTCGCCAAAGTCAAAGCCGGAAAGACAAACACCCTGCAATTCTTGATGGGCCAAGTGATGGCTAAAACTCAAGGCAAAGCCAATCCTAAAATTGTGATTGATATTCTGAAAAGGCAGATTCTGGGTCAATAAACCAGCTAATATCCTTCCGCCTTCGCCACCAACTCATCTGCCGTCTGGCATAGCGCATGTTTACTTTAATCATCTCCTGTATTGCCTCCGCCTCCGTCATTCTGCCGGCCAACACAGCTGCCGCCTGTCTGTAGTTCATTGTCTGAAGCAGGGGCAAGTCTTTACCATACCTCTCCTGTAATTGCCGCGTCTCCTCTAATAGGCCATCATTAATCATCTGCCTAGCCCGTAAGGTTACTCTCTCCCGCAGCTTATCCCAGCCCGGGAAAATCCCTATCATTTTCACGTCATAGCGCCGCGCCCTCCTCTTCCGCTGCCCCGAAAACGGCCTTCCCGTCGCCTCTATAACTTCTAGTGCCCTAATAATCCGCCGCTTGTTTGCCGGCTCAATAAAATTTCTAGCGTCTAGGTCTTGCTCAATTAATCTGGCGTAAAGCGCTTCGGTTGGCTCCCGCTCCAGTTTACTCCGTAACTGTTCGTTCGGAACGACGGTCGGGATATCGTAATTATCCACAACACTATCTATGTACAGCATAGTGCCACCGACTAACAAAGGAACTTTACCGTCAGCAATTATGTAATCAATCATATTAAACGCCGCTGGCTGCCACTGCGCCAGCGTCATCTGATCGTTCGGCTCCCGAATATTTAAACCATAATGAGCCACGCTATCCACATAATCAGGAGTAAAAATGTCATGAGGCTCTTGCCCCGCGAAGCCCGCCGTATTGGCGGGGCGAAGTGGGGTAGCCGTCCCTATGTTCATGCCCGCATAAATTTGCCTCGCATCAGCCGACACCACTGCGCCTCCCACCTGTTTAGCCAGCTTTATGCCCCCATCAGTCTTCCCTGACGCCGTCGGCCCCAAAATGACTATCATAGGGTATAATAATAAACAATATGCCCAAAATTAAAATCCTCTCTCTGCTTATTGTCGCCGCTCTTGTTGCCTTAACTATCAGCGGCGTGCTGGAAATAAAAGTGCATCCGGAAAAAGTTTCTGGCGTCCCGGACAAAATATCTTCTCTTGTTAAAGATAAAGGCACTTTAGAGAAGGGGAGAGTCTACGCCACTGGCCTCAAGCGCCGTGGCGAACAGTTTATTATCCAAGACAAAGAAAAGCGTCTTGAGCTAGCCCTTCTCTATGTCTCTACCGACGCCGCCCGTTTAAGAGAATTACTGAATGAATCTGAAAACGCGCCGGAAGTATTCTTGCCGCGAGCCGAGCTGTTAATAGCCAGCCTCGAGCAAGTGCGTGTGCGGGCCGAAGAAACACCGGTTGAAGTTGTAGCCAGCCTTAAACAAGAATCAGTAAAATCCTTTCAATCAGCCCGGCAGGCGCTTGGCCAGCTTCAAGAATTACACAACGAATATGCCAATATTCAGGAAGAGTTTGCCCGCTTAACGCAGTCGCTGGAAAAGCAAATTGGCGATCTTAACCTAGAAAAGTCAGACCAAGAATCCGTCGCCGGCACCAAAGACGAACCAGAAGCCTCAAAAATCCCCCTAAAGTTTTGATTTTTCTCCGAAATCAATCCGCCGACTTATCCCCCGAAGCCCTGGCGAAGGGGGAAGCCTTGGCGTAGGCGGGTAATATTGCTAAGCAGGAACTTTTATTTCTTGCCATTTATTTGTTCCGCAATATTTTTTATCACTTCTTCTAAGCCCATCGAGCCCTTATCGCCCTCTCTATCCCGCGCGGACACCTTCCCGGCTTTCACCTCTTTTTTACCAACTATTAACATAACGGGAATCTTCATAATTTCGGCATCCCGAATCTTCTTGCCGATGCTCTCACCTCGCTCGAATATTTTTTCCCTTTAGCTCCCCCAAAACTTTTTGCGCGTATTCATTCTGCTCATCGGAAATAGGCAGCACCATCGCTTGCGTAGGGGATAGCCACAGCGGCAGCGCTCCCGCGTAGTGCTCCAACAATATCGCCATGAACCGCTCCAGCGATCCAGTTATAGCGCGGTGTATCATAACTGGCGTTTGCTCTTTACCTTTTTCGTCAGTGTAAGTAAGCGCTCCGGCATGTTAAAGTCTACTTGAATAGTGGCTAGCTGCCATTCCCTCTTCAGCGAATCGCGAACCAGATAATCAATCTTAGGGCCATAAAATGTAGCCTCTCCCTCTTCAATGCGCGGCTCATCATGTCCAAAGATGTCTTGCATAGCATCTCGTAAAGCCCGCTCCGCTTTTTGCCATACAGCATCATTGCCAAGATATCTCTTCGGAGTAGTCGGGTCTCGCAGTGAAAGAACAACATATCTACCGAGATGAAATGCGTCATAAAAATCCTTAATTATTTCCATAATTCCTTTAACCTCAAGCTGAATTTGGTCCGGGCGGCAAAAAACATGCCCATCATCCTGTGTGATGCTTCGCACTCGCGTCAGACCCTGCAACTCTCCTGCCTGCTCATCTCTATACACCGTTGTTACTTCCGAATATCGCAGCGGCAAATCCCTATAACTTCTTTTTCGTGCTGCATAAATTTGTGTGTGGTGTGGGCAATTCATTGGCTTAATAACAAATTCATCTTCCCGTTTTCCACGCACGTGAAATATGTCATCGCCAAACTTATCCCAATGTCCGGAAGTTTTGTATAAATCCGTTTTAGCGATATGCGGTATATTCACCCGCTGATATCCCAATGGCTCCTGCAGCGATTGCACAAAATCTTCCAGCGCGCGGCGGACCGTTGTGCCCCGCGGCGTAAATAGCGGCAGTCCCGCCCCCACCAGGGGGGAAAAGGTAAACAAATCCAACTTCTTGCCGATTTTCCGGTGATCTCTCTTTTTCGCTTCCTCCAATAATCCCAAATACTCATCTAACTCTTTTTTTGTCGGTGCCTGCACGCCAAAAATCCGCTGCAGCTGGGGTTTATTTTCGTCGCCGCGCCAATACACACCAGACAAATTTGTCAGCTTAAAGTACCCAATTTCGCCCGTCGATCTAACGTGACCGCCCTCGCACAATGTCGTGAAAAAACCATCTCCCATCTCTGACACACCAACTAAGTCTCCTCCAATCTCATTAATTAACTCTATTTTAAAGGGATCATCTTTAAATAACTCCCGCGCTTCTTTTTTACTTACCTCCCGCTGTTTGATCGGCAAGTCCATCTTCTTTATCTCCTCCATCTTTTTCTGCAGCACCGGCAAATCCTCCTCTGTCCACCTGTCGTCCACGTCAATATCGTGAAAAAACCCATTATCTATAGCCGGTCCCACGCCCAACCGCGTCTCCGGCTTCAACTGTTTCGAGGCTGCCGCCAGCACATGCGCCGCCGTATGCCGCATCGCCTCCAGCTTCTTTTTGCTAATTTCCTTAGACATACTCTAACCGTATCTTAGCACATTACTACTTACTACTTATTTCACTTTATTTACTAGTCGCTGATATCTCTACTGCCCCTTTCCTGGCCGGCACAGTGTTCACCCAAAACGGCCAGAACTTGACTGACACCTCTACGCCTGCCAGCTGCTGCAAAACCTCCCGTACCTCGTTTTCAGTTAGTCCCGCTAAATTCCCGCCCCCAAACACCCGCGGCCCAACCTTGCTGGCAAAAGATCCCGTCAACGACCCCCGCACCACCGCTTCGCCGCGCTCAAAATCACCGCGCTCAATTTCCATGCTGAAAGAATGCGGTTCGTACGCAACAAACTCTTCCTCCGCCCCCGTCGACTGACGCAAGGTCAGTAATGTAAGACTTAGCAGGTCATTCTCGTCTACCAAGAAAGCCCGCGCTGTAAGTTTTGCCGTTACTGTAAATTGACTGGCGCGACTCCCGGCCGCCGCCGACGCTTCAACGGTCTCGTCACTGTATAAAGTGAGATCCGGTCTCACCCGTGCCCCGCCAGCCTCTGCCGTCATCTCGCCCCCTAGCCGGTCCCGCGCCAACTTCAGTACCATCTCACCGGCCTCCGCCAGCTCTTTTTCGGATAACGGTATTTTCACCGCCACTCCTCCGTCAAAACTATGCTCGCTCTCTCCATAAACATACTGTTGGAGACTCACCGGCAATTTATCAACAATGAAACGCCCCGCTGGCACATTACCCGTCGCGCCTTTTTCTTTAGCTGTGACTGTCACGCGTGTCTCGCCCTGGGGGGGAACAGTTGCGGCCGTATCGGTAAGAAAGAAAATGCCACTTTCCTCATGTCGCAGATTAGTTTTAGGCAAAAGGCGTTGCTCGCTTGTTTGCTTATTAAACAATCTGATTTCTCCCGTAGCGAAATCATCAAATTTTTCTCCCCCCTCACGTTCAAACGTTTTATGCTCTTGGGCCTCTCGGTGCACCATTTGAGCCGGCAGGATAAAGCGCACAAAATCAGGCTCACTGGCTGAGCTGGACAGAATTATTTCTTGACTTACTGTCCGGCTTGTTAACTTTGGCCTTATTTCAATATAAGCCCGCGGCAGATAAATATAGGCTAGACCACCGGCCATGATAATTAAAAGCAAGACAGCCAAAAAAAGCAGCGAGCGGCGTGTCATCACTATCTGCATAGACTACCGGTACTGCAACGCCTGTTGACCCACAATCTCCTTCAACAAGTTGATCGCTGCCGTCTCGCGTGGCAGCCGGAAATTAGTTGATATAACTTCTACCTGGCCATTGCGCTGCACATGTAACTCAACAAGCAGCCCGACCCCTTCCTCCCGGTTATGCTCTGCCAATACGCGACGCACCTGTTCCAAATGCTCTCGGGGCAGAGCGCTGTGTAAACGAATAATCAACCTCTGGGCTGACCCAGAAGACACAGTTGATTGGCGATTTTTAAGCGGCGACAATGATTTTATTAATTCTGGCAGCGAGGCCGTGTCAATAGGCCATACTGCATCAACTAAAATCTTCACCTCGCCCTCCTTGTCAGCCAGCTTGCCCTCAACTAGAACTTTGGCACCGTCCGCCCACAGGCCTTTTGTCTTCTCCAGCAGTGCCGGGAAAACCAGCAGCTCAACCTTGCCCGCCATATCTTCCAACTGCACGAACAGCATTGGCTGTTGGCTCTTAGTAATAATCTTTGTTAGGCGCGCGATTACTCCCGCTACCCTAACACGCTCCTTATCGCCTCTCGGCGATAAGGTTGCTAAATCAGCTAGGGGCGTCGCTACATCTTGCAAATCACGCATCAACTCCTGAAATGGATGTTCAGATACATATAGCCCGAGTAACTCTTTTTCCCAAGCCAGCCTCTCTTCCTTGTTAGCCGCTGGCACCTCATCCAATGTAATTCTAGGCGGTGCCAGGCCGGCCCCTGCGCCGCCAAATAATCCTTGCTGCCCGGTATCGACTTTGCGGTGCAGGGAACGATTGAAATTAAGCAATTTTTCTAGATGCTGCACCACAAAATTGCGTTCCGCCAAGCAGTCAAAGGCACCAGCCCGTGCCAGGCTTTCCCCCGACTTGCGATTTAAATCTTTAGAATCAACTCGCCTAAACACGTCTAAAAGATCGCGATATTTTCCTCGTCCTCGACGCTCCTGGATCAGGGTTGCCACTACGTTATGACCAACATTTTTTATAGCGCTAAGTCCAAACCGAATTGCCTCCCGTCCGTCTAAAGTCACCACCGTAAAATTATGATTACTTTCATTAACATCAGGTGGCAGCACTTTTAAATTAAGGCTTAAGGCCTCCTCTACCTCAATAGCCTGTCTATCAACATTACCCTCATCGCTGGTCAGTAATGAGGCCATGAATTCGGCCGGGAAGTGCGCCTTCAGATACGCCGTCTGATAGGCAATCATCGCATAACACGCTGCGTGAGCTCTGTTAAAACCATAACGTGCAAACGGCTCAATGAAATCCCACACCTGCTGCGCCGTGCGCTGATCAATCTTCTTATTAGCCACAGCGCTGTGGACAAATTTATCCCGCTGTTGCTCCAATAGTTTGCGTATTTTCTTTCCCACGGCCTTACGCAGAATATCTGCCTCCGCGTAAGTAAAGCCAGCAAACTCACGCGCAATTTGCAAGACTTGATCTTGTGTCACGATAACACCGTACGTTTTTTCCAAAATCGGTTTCAGGAAGGGATGCAAATAAGCGATGTCTTTTCGTCCGTGCTTGGCCGCGATAAAGTCAGGAATCGAATCCATCGGCCCCGGTCGATACAGTGCCAATATGGAAATAATATCCTCAAATTCCGTGGGCATAAGTTCTTTCAGCCAGCGCTTCATTCCGGCCGATTCTAACTGGAAAACCCCCGTCGTCTTGCCGTCTTTCAGGAGCTGATACGTACGTTCATCATCCAGGGGCAATTTCTCAATATCGATCATTTTGTTATGCCGTTTTTTAATGCGGTTCACTGTGTCCTGAATAATGGTTAAGTTCTTAAGGCCTAAAAAGTCCATCTTGAGCAGCCCCAGCGCCTCTACGTCATTCATGGCGTATTGCGTCACTACTGTGTCACGCGCCTCCCGGCTGGTGCTGGCCAGCTGTAAGGGAACATGCTGCGTGAGTGGTTTTTCTGTAATCACCACCCCCGCCGCGTGGGTTGAAGCGTGTCGACACACTCCTTCCAGCTTTCGCGCCGTGTCGATAAGACGCTTGGCTTGCGGGTCCTCTTGGTAAATATTCTGCAGTTCGCCCGCTTGCGCAACAGCCTGCTCAAATGTCAAGAAAGGAGGTATAGCCTTCGCGATACGATCGCAGAATGAGTACGGAAAACCCAACGCTCTCCCCGCGTCACGTACCGCGGCCCGCGCTGCCATTGTGCCGAAAGTAATAATTTGGGCTACGTGCTGACTGCCATATTTTTCTCGCACATAATCAATCACCTCGTCGCGGCGATCATCCGCAAAGTCCAAGTCAATATCCGGCATTGACACTCGTTCTGGGTTCAAGAAGCGCTCAAAAAGCAAGTTGTAACGTAGCGGATCAAGACCAGTAATATTAGTCAGATAGGACACTATGCTGCCAGCCGCGCTACCTCGTCCGGGGCCCACCAGTATTCCGCGTCTTTTTGCCTCATTAACGAAGTCAGCCACTATCAAAAAGTACGAGGCAAAACCCGTCTTGGCGATCACGTTTAGTTCATAATCTAAACGCTGTTGTGCTGCCTCGCGCTGGCTCTGTTCGTAGCACTCCGACAAACGCCGCTCACACATCTCACGCAGCGCTTTATCAACACCCACTCCTTTTGGCAGGGGATAGTGTGGCAAATGGTTGGCCCCGAATTTCAGGTCGACCCGGCACATCCCCGCAATCTTCTGGGTATTTTCAATGGCTGACGGGTGTTTCCTCCAGACTGCCTTCATCTCTTCTTGAGTCTTTAGAGAAAAATCTTCTCCCAGCATACACATCCGGTCTTTATCCTGTACCACCTTGCCAGTCTGTACACACAGCAAAACATCCTGCGCTTCGGCATCTTCAGCATGAATATAGTGTGTATCCGCCGTGGCTGCTAGTCCCAGCTTAAACTCTTTACTGTAGTCAAACAGTGCCTCGTTTACAGTCTTCTGTTCACTCAACGTTGGATGATGTTGTACTTCCAAATAGAAGCGCTCTTTACCAAACACATCCAAGTGCCAACGGATTAAACGTTCTGCCTCCTCAGACCTGTGCTCCACAATTGCCCGCGAAATATCACTATTCAGACAACCAGAAAGCACGATTAAGCCCTCGCTGTACTGAGATAAAAGATCATAGTCGATCCGCGGTTTATAATAATAGCCCTCCAGATGGGCAGTAGTGGTCAACTTAATCAGATTTTGGTACCCTTGATTGTTTTGTGCCAGTAGAGTGAGATGGCGCGTGTTAGCATCAATTCGGCCTCTTTTAAGCTTATGACCCCCCGGAGCCACATATACTTCGATACCAATAATAGGCTTAATACCCACCTCCTGCGCTGTGCGGATAAAATCAATCACTCCGTACATCGCCCCGTGGTCAGTCAGTGCCAGACTATCCATGCCTAGCTCCTTTGCTCGGGCTAATAATGGTTCAATTTTACCCAATCCGTCCAGCAGAGAATAGTGCGAGTGAACATGAAGATGTGTAAAATCTGCCATAGCTTATTAGTATACAGCTTTTATCATGGTATTATAAAAGCCTGTGCTGGACATACGTCGTATTGTCAAAAAAACCACCTACGTGCTGCTCACCGGACTTGTCCTGTTTGCTGTTTTTGCTCTGTTTGTCTTGCCTAAATTATTGTTCTTCGGCCCCTCGGCAGAACCAACTCCACTTACCCAGCCTAAATCGATTGTCGTGGAAAATATTGATACCGTGATTCACGAGAACGGTATTGATATTGTCGCCCGCGTGCGCAATCCCAATCCTCGAGCCGGGATTCCCGAGTACACTGTAACATTCATTTTACTTGACGAGGCTGGTCGTGAACTCAAACGGATAGAGGAAAAAACATACCTTTTGCCCGGCAGCCTCAATTATTTAGCTAGACTCGATGTACCCACTTCCTCTCCTATATCGCGTGTGACCGTTGAGACACCAGAACAGCCCATCTTTGCTGCTGTACCCCCATCGATTTCTCTACCTACTTTTAATTCCTTCCTGCGTGATAGAACCACCATTCCTCTTGGCACCAGGCAGGTTGAAGTTCAGAAAGGCATTGTTACCAATACTGGCACCCTCGGCTGGCAACGCGTTGACATAACTGGCGTAGCTTTTAATGCCGCCGGTGGAGTGGTTGGCATCGGCCAGACATTCATTGGTGAGTTTGCCGTTGGCGAGCAACGTGAGTTTACCATTCAGTGGCCGGCCCCCACTACACCGACCCAACGCGTCATTGTGCTACCTACCACCAACGTCTTTAGAGAAGACAACGTTCTAAGTGTGGTTGGCGATCCCAATCTGCTTAGATGACATGCGCCTCCGAGAAACCATCACCTCCTTCGATTGGGTCCTGACTATTGCTGCCCTGCTCCTGGTTGTTTTAGGTCTGGCCATGCTTCTAAGTACGGCAGGGAGCAACCAATTGTTTTCACCACGCTTTCTGCGCCAGTCAATTTCTTTTGGTGTCGGCCTTGTTATCTACGTGTTGCTTAGTGTTTTCCCGTATCATCTCCTCCGTCGTTACGCGCTCGGCCTCTACCTACTTGGACTCACAGCCTTGACTGTTGTCTCACAGCTTGGTCACGTTATCCGCGGCACCATGTCCAGACTCGAGTTTATGGGCGTGCAGCTACAACCATCCGAGTTTATGAAAGTTACTCTAGTTATTGTCTTAGCCTGGCTATTTGCTCGCAGCCGTCCTACCAGCCTTGCCACCCTCACCTTCAGCGCGCTGTTGGTTAGTCTAGCCGTGACCTTAGTAGCTCTTGAGCCCGACATCGGCATGGCCACCCTAATGCTTTTAGTGTGGGCGACCACCATTATTTTTATGGGCATTTCCTGGCCGGCGATTGTTTTTCTTGGAGTACTCGGGCTAGCAGCCTTCGTTGCTGCCTGGCACTGGATATTCGCCGGCTACCAAAAAGCTCGTCTCCTCATCTTTCTTGACCCCACTGGCGACCCCCTAGGCGCTGGTTACAACATAGCCCAGTCAATCGTCGCTCTTGGCTCCGGATATCTCTTCGGACGCGGCTTAGGCCATGGTCCCCAGTCACAACTTAAATTCCTACCAGAACAGCACACCGATTTCATCTTGGCTAGTATTGGTGAAGAATTAGGTTTTGTTGGCATAACCTTAGTCGTCACTCTTTATGTGATTCTTCTCTGGCGTATCATGCATATCGCTCGCATAACAAGAGACCCTTTTGGCCAATACCTCGCCGTGGGAGCGTTTCTTCTCCTCCTCCTAAGTTTCTTTATTAGTGCTGGTATGAACATGGGTTTACTTCCGGTCACTGGTATACCTCTTCCCTTACTTAGCTATGGGGGATCTAATCTCATCAGCACCCTAATACTTCTGGCCGTCGTTCAGTCAGTCCATCTCCATAGTAAGTGGGTGCGTCGTCCACCCGCCGAACTGACACATTTCTCCTGAGCATAATTAGTGTACAACGTTAGTGTTCGCTCAAACCATTGACAAAGATATCATTTTAAGCTACCATAAAAAGTATCATGGTATTCGATGAAAGTATGCACTTAGTCACACGCTGTCCCTTCTGCAGCGCCGAGTATGATCTCGATGGCGCACAGGTTATCGGGGAAGAGAACGATGCCACAATGGTTTACATCACTTGCTCCGAGTGTGAAAGTTCAATAGTAGCCATTGTTGCTATGTCCGGACTTGGCATTGTCAGCCTTGGCCTGGTTACCGACATGACCATAGAAGACACTAAACGCTTCATGGGCACCAGTGCCGTTTCTAGCGATGAATTTCTAGACGTCTACGAACTTTTGGAGAAGCATCAACACCGGGCTGTCAAGAAGTTGACCAAATCATCAAAATAAATTACGGTAAGACCCGAGCCCCCTAAAGCTCGGGTCTCTTTTAATATCGTTATTATCACGTGAGTAATGGCACAACGATTTCAACTTAAAGCCGGCCTTCGGCAGGGCAAATCTCGGGCCCTGCGCCACCAGGATATTATCCCCGCTGTACTGTACGGGCATGGTCTTAAAAACCAGACTCTGCAAGTTGACAGTAAGACCTTTACTAAAATTTTTAAAGCAGCCGGTCACACATCGCTTGTCGATCTTTCTCTTGCCCAACTTAAGCACACCGTTCTGATCCGAGAAGTACAGTACCACCCCCTAAAAGGTAGCATGTTGCACGTTGATTTCTACCAAGTACGCTTGGATGAGAAAATTAACACCTATGTACCTCTTGCCTTCGTTGGCGAATCTTCCGCTGCTACAGACCAAGGTGGTGTACTAATACGTAATTTAGACGAAGTCGAGCTAGAAGCACTGCCTCAAGACCTACCCCACGATATTAAAGTCGACATATCTAAACTCGACGTCTTCGACCAGCCCCTTCGTGTTTCCAACCTTACTCTTTCCCCAGGAGTAACCATTCTTCATGCCTTAGATGAAGTCGTCGCGCTCGTCCAGCCGCCGCGCTCCGAGGAAGAGCTAGAAGCAGAACTGGAAGAAGTAACCGAAGACGTCGCTAGCGTTGAGGGTGTCAAGGAAGAAAAACCAGTCGCCGGCGCCACCCCCAGTGAAGAAGGAAAAGAGGTAACAACCAAAACAGGAGAAACTAAAAACCAGGACAAAAAATAACAACCCTGCCATACTGGTAATCCCTTCTCTTTTATCAACTGTCCTTTACAAAACGGAGAGGAGCTCTTCTTATGGTGAAGTTCATTTTGGAGTTACCCGCAGAAGCCGTGGCGATAATGGAACAGACCCGCGTCGCCTGTGGCCTATCAACCCTAGAAGAATTAGTGCTTAGTCCCTTCAAGATTTTTATCCCCAAGGAAATCCAATCAGCCGGAGCGGTCCGCCGCGCCCGCGAGGAAAAAAGAAATGAAGAATAGAGCACAAATCTCCCCCGTGCCTCGCATCAGCGCGAGGCTTTTTTTGTGCAAAACTCTTCTTGACCTATTATAGATATTGATTTAACCTCCCTATAATTTGGGCGTGCCGATGTTCCTTAGCTCTTTGCCAACTGATGAAGGAGTACGTACATGAAAAATGTGGTTGAAAAGATCGCATCGGAGAGTGACTATCGAAGCGCTGATATTCTGTCAGCCGACCAGTTCACGCGCAGCGGGTTAGACATCCTGTTTGGTCTAGCCGATCGCATGAAACCAATTTGCCGCCGCCAGGTGAAATGCAACGTTCTTAGTTCAGACATCATCGGCATTAACTTTTTTGAGGAAAGCACCCGCACCAGGAAGAGCGCAGAGACAGCCGGCTTCCGGTTAGGTGCTATGGTCAGCAGCATGACCGAAATGAGGTTGTCTTCCATGGCCAAGGGCGAATCACCGGAAGACACCATCAGGGTTCTGTCCGAGTACAGTGATCTCATGGTCGTACGTCACCCAGAGCAAGGCTTCGCCGAGATTGCTGCTAAGTGCGCTACCGTACCGGTCGTCAACGCCGGCGATGGCCCCGGAGAACATCCTACCCAAGCCCTACTGGACATGAATACCATACGGTACCGCAAAGGACGTCTGGACGGTCTCACGGTGGCTATGATGGGCGACCTGAAGTATGGCCGAACCGTGCATTCCTTGGCCAAGCTGCTTTCTCTATTCGACAACATTCGCTTTGTGCTCATCGCGCCCAACCTAGTCAGAATGCCGCCGCACCTAGTTGCCTCGCTTCGCCGCCAGGGATTCGAGGTGGAAGAAACAGACGATATGGTGCAGGGCGTTGCTGGCGCTGACGTGGTATACGTAACGCGAATTCAAAAGAACCGGTTCAAAGACCCATCTGAATTCGAAC
>CAYSWF010000012.1:0-731 GCA_964434765.1 uncultured Candidatus Saccharibacteria bacterium | reverse complement strand
TATCTATCACGTGAACCAGACAGTCGTTAAACAGCACTGCCAAGACGACGTCATTATCATGCACCCGCTGCCCCGCGTCAATGAGCTCTCCCCCGACGTAGACAATATGCCCAACGCGGCTTACCTGGGCCTTAACAGCCAAGTTGAGTACGGAGTTCTTACTAAAATGGCTCTTTACCTGCTTATCCTCGGCAAAGCGTACAAGTTTGTGTAAAGAAGCCCTTTCTGCCAGGCCTAACCGTGTTCCGCCCTCATTGCGAGGGCTTTTTACTTCACAGGTTTAGAGAATAAATTTTACCTCCTGTGCTCTCAACTACAGCTGGGATGCCACTGGCCTTGATTCTCTTTATATAACCCTGGCCGTCTTCACCGCCATCCAGCGCTTGTCTCGGCTCAAATATCAGGCCGGCCGTGTCAGCCTCTTGCCCTGCTTTCGCCAAATCCGCGGCGGACAGATATGGTGGGTTGCTAACAATCAAATCTATTTTTTTATTTTTACCCTGAGCTTGTCGAAGGGCTTCCAGCATGTCACCCTCCAAAAATTCAATCCGCTCCAATACTCCGTGTATTCGCGCGTTCTCCCGGGCAATTATCAGAGCAGCGGGGGATATATCTGTCGCATACACGCGACCCAAAACCCCTCCCCGCCCTGCCTGTCCGGCAGGCAGGCTCCCCTTATCAGGGGAGGCGTTAGTAGTAGCAGCGGTTAATGCCCCCCTTGATAAGGGGGG
>CAYSWF010000011.1:0-13956 GCA_964434765.1 uncultured Candidatus Saccharibacteria bacterium | reverse complement strand
ATTCGTCGAAGCGCTAGGAGCGGAACCTGCAGCCAGGATCGCACCTGATTGTTCAACGGAAGAATTACTGAGCTTACTCCAGAGGCTGTACCCCCCTCCTAAAGAGCAGCTCGGGGTCTACGTGTTAGAGATCGAGCCACTTATCGGCGACAAGAGAATTACTTGATCCGCTATGGTTTACGTGGCGGCCGTGTTCCAGAAACAGAGGGTCTAAACATGCTCCATGTAATGTCTCTACACAGTTACACCGTCCTACTTGCCCAGTTGACGGCAGGGTTTCCGGATGTGAATCCACAACGATGTCTACACTGTTACGGTGCTGGCCGGAGAAACGATGGCCTTATTGCGCACGGCCGTCCAGTCATCGAACTTCTTGAACAGTCGCTTCCCCCTGACAAGATCGAGGCAATCTACAAAAAGTCAGGATATGGAGATCCACGGCAGTTTCCCCACAAGTGCATCGCCTTGAACTCATTTCTTGATGCTCTGGTTGAGGTCATTCAGGTGCAGTAGGAATCCTCACCTAAGATCTTTTTACCCCTAGTAGCTACATGCGAACGGGGTTTTATTATACTGGAATCCCACCGTAAGGATTACAGTTGTTCAGTAAAATAAACAGTTTCCACTGCGCTTGGCACCATAGCTAAAGCCGACCAACTTTTGCTATACTCAACCTATGGCCAAGGACATAAGAGATAAACTCAAGCCACCCGCAGTAGGAGACAGCCAGCCCCCCAAACCACAGTTCTTCGATTTGTCAAAATCAGGCGACCAGGATACCCTCTCCCGACTCCTGGAAGAAAATCCTCACATTAAAATAATAGATACCTATGAGACACAACTCCAAGAGCTTTTTGTTTTAGATAATCCCTGGCTTAACCTCGATCCGCCCCAAAAAGCCAAAGAATTTGCCCAGCACCGCGACCAGCATTACGGCCCAAATGAACCCCGGGCGGTAGGGAAGTGGGTTTACCTGCCCTGGCGCCATAGCCTGCTCCACCTCCTGGACGACGCCGGCTTCCAGCAAGTCCGCACCGGTCGCAACCGCAACCTTATTACCAAAGAAGAACAGGCCAAATACTACCACAGCACTATCAGCATCGCCGGCCTTTCCGTCGGCAACAGCTGCGCCTTAAGCATAGTCTTAACCGGCGGCGGCAAACACTTGAAGCTGGCCGACCCCGACACGCTAGAGCTTACCAACCTCAACCGCATCCGCGGCTCTATTGCTGAACTCACCGAACCGAAAGTATATATGTCCGCCCGCCAAATCTACGAGCTGGACCCTTATGCCGACCTTACGTTATACACCGACGGC
The DNA here is from genome assembly GCA_964434765.1 of uncultured Candidatus Saccharibacteria bacterium. Lineage (GTDB taxonomy): Bacteria > Patescibacteriota > Andersenbacteria > UBA10190 > UBA10190 > CAYSWF01. The sequence goes on along the minus strand of CAYSWF010000011.1, from coordinate 12,638 downwards.
GTCACGCCGGAAAACCTTGGAGAGTTCTGCGCCGGCGCCGACGTTATCATCGATGAAATCGACAACTTGGAAATGAAAATCCGCCTGCGCCAGCAAGCAAAGAAAAACAAAACACCGGTCGTTATGGCCACCGACAACGGCGACAGCGGCGTGCTTGATGTTGAACGCTATGATCTGGACGAAAATATCGTGCCCTTCCACGGCCGCGCCGGCGACAACATCGCCGAGCGCGTCATTGGCAAAAAACTACCCCTGCCCGCCATCGGCCAGATCATCGGCGGAGAAATACTGGGCTATGACATAGCCGAAGAGCGCACCGTGCGCTCCCTGCTGGAAATTGGCAAAACCATTCCCACCTGGCCCCAGCTCGGCTCGGCCGCCACTTTTAACGGAGTATTAGTAGCCGTGGCCGTGCGTCGAATCATCACTGGACAACCTCTCATAACCGACCGCGCCAACGCATCAATACCCGCCTTAATTGAACCCGGCTTTAACGATAAAGCCACTGCCAAAAAGCGCCTTAAGACCATTAAAGGCCTAGGCGACAAGTTCAACCAGGCCGTCGCACAGCTGCTAAAATCCTAAACCGATAAAATTCCAGTCTAAAACCGTTGACGCACTATTTCTCGGCGGCAATTTTTGTGCGATAATTACCGTGTGAAAGATCATTCATACAATGATTCTGCTAACTCGGTAGCCGTCGCTTCTGAAATTGCGCCAACGCCACCTACGACCAACGGGCCCAAGTTTAGAAAATATATTATCGCTAGCCTCATTGTTGTATTGTTTCTCGTGGGGATTCCGGGCGGGTGGCTGTTGTATGTAAAAATCAAAGGAGGAGAAGAGAAATATTGGTGTCAGGCGCTGCAGCCAGTTTTTTATTCTTACACGCCGTTCAGCAGTCAACGCTACAATGAAACGTGTCGGGTGGTGTGGGCCAAAGTTCAAGTTCCGGTGTCCCAGCCAGTGAATTTCCTTAAATTTTCGCTTCAATTTACCAGCGACCCAGGAGCGAAAGGCATATTAACTATAAGTTTCGATGGTGACACCGTGGCGACCATCAAAGAAGAAGAAACAAGTGAAGAGGTCCAAGAAATATTGCTCCCGATCGAGAATAAAAGCCAAGGAGAGTATGAGCTGGCGTTTCGGCTGGTTCCAACTACGAAAAACAAGTCTGCCATTGCGTTAAAAGATGCTCAAGTTGGTTTCGACCCACGCCTGTTTCCAACATCTGCCAAAGAGATTCCAGCCGATGCCAGAGTACTCGCCAACCTTGAAAAGGTATACGACAGTGCCAGGTTTAGCCCAGACAAAAGCCAGGTTATTGTCCAATCTGTTGACGAATCAAGACAAATCGACTATATCCCATCAGGGTGCGAGGCTTGCGTTAGGTACGATCGCATAGTAGATGCCGACTATGTGGAAACACCAAGTGGGCAAGAACTCTACTTTATTGGCCAAAAGAGTGAACAGATCTATTTTGTCTATAGGGGTGAAACAACCGGGCCGTTAGAGTTTACTAGATCAATTGACCCTGTATTTGATAAAAATGGTGTTAACTATGCGTTCGCTGGCCTCCGTAATAACTCAATAATAATAGTCAAAAACGGCGAAGAAATCGTTACCTTCAACCGACAGGATAATAACCCGCGCATAGCTGAACTAACGCTTAGTCCGAATGGTGAGCGACTGGCCTATACCGTCATCAGGGGTAACGGGAAAGAGTCATCCACGACGGTATCTATTACTGGCGAGGTTGAGCAAACATTTGAAAGTGCCGGAGGACTACAATTCAGCCCCGACAGCCAGCACTACATGTATACCGCGAAAGACGAAACTGAAGCATTCGTGGTGTTTGACGGAAAAAGAAACCAGACCTACACCGAACTGAGTCCCCAGTCTCTGCCGTATCCGCCCGTTAGATTCAGCGCCGATGGCAGCACCACCATATATGTCGGGGTACGAGGGTATCGACTGGTAGATGAAGACAGCACGGCTCATCTCATAGTAAATGGAAAAGAAGTCACTAGCCATGCCGACATTCAAGCAGAGCGCATCAGCTCCGTAGGAAATGTAGTCGCATATATCGGCATTGACCCCGATCCGCAACAACCAGGTAATTTTGTGTACGGAATTTATGTCAATGGAGAGAAGAAATACCACCATTCATTTCCCCAAGACATCTTCAGGAGGCGTGTTTCGCAGCTCACGCTAAGTCCTGACGGAACTTCAATTGCGTATGTTATCGAGCATGCAAAAGATAAAGTGACAGTTATGTTGGATGGCCGGCCGCAAACTACGTATCAAACTACATATCAAGACATCAGCTATCTTCAGTTTAGCCCCGACGGGAAGAGCCTCGCCTATAATGCAATCGGCCAGGATTTGCGGCCTCTCGTAGTGCTCGACGGAAAGGAGCTCCCCGGATACAGTCCTTATCGACCATTCGCTTTCAGTCCCGACAGCCAACATTTTGCGTATTGGTCCAGTCCGCTCAGAAAAAAATACCCGTTTCAACAAGTGGGTGATGACACTGCGAGTTTCAAAGGGCAGTCGTACGTGGTCGTTGACGATTCTCCGGGCCCGTTATTCGACGACGTGTACGACGGGAATTTTGAGGCTTTCGCATTTCTGCCGGGCATCCCTGGTGTGCGGTTACCGAATACGATTACCTTTAGCGAGGACAGCAGCCAAGTCATCTACAATGCGCAACAAGGAAACGCATTACTTGAAGTTAAAGCCAAAGTGAACTAGTGGTGCTCGGCTTGCGTGGGGTTGCGGTTATCGTGATTGTCGTCCGGCAGGAAGTAGGCCGACTCCCGTATACCTGTTGAGTTCTTCCTGCGCTTTTATTTTACAAACACTGTGTTTAAATATTAAAAAACCGCTAGAGAAAACCCCTAGCGGTACGCAGAAAAAGAACACAAAGAACTGGTTCGCCATCTCGTCACCTTTCAAACAGCAGCATCCGTGATACTATGGTTAAGTAATGGAACGAACACTGCTGCAAAGGAAGGTGATCTATGGCGCCGTTGGCGGGCTGCTAGGCGCACTATTCATAGTGCCCGTTCTGTTGTTCTTCCGGTTACCACAATTAATGTTCTTCCTTTTAGGCCCCCCTGCGATGTTCTTCCTTTTAGGACCCCTTGTAATCATGGGTTTGCTCTCTTCCCAGGCTGCAGAGATGACAAGCAAGTTTCGTCGGAGACTATTCTTTGTGCTCCTGTTAGTTTCTTACTTGATTCTAGCTACTCTGGGTGTGGTGCTTTTTTACTACATGATTCTTTTGTTCTCGGCGCCGGAATGATTTGACCCAATTTTGCCAACGAGCCTGAACCCAAACAACGCCACAGGCATGAAGCAATCAAGGCAAGAACAGCAAGTGCCGTCAAGATTAAGGTAGATGGCTCGGGGACAACTTGAACCGCTCCCCACTCCAGGTTGGAGATGGAGACGCTCGATGGCACATCGCTGAATGAGTCAAGGCGCAGGGACAAGGTGTGAGAGCCAGGTAAAGGATCGTCCAACTCAAACACTACCTGCTGGATGCCGGCCGGGGCAAAACGTTCGTCGATCTTGCCGAGAACGTAATCGTCAAAGTACACTGCCAGCAACCCTTCCGCCCCCGTCGCACTCGTGAACTCCAGGTCAAAACGTAACAGATTTACCTTGTCCTCAATATCAACCTCACCAATGAACCACACGGGCGAATCAGTTTGCATACTTAGCCCATTTTGGAAGAATTGAACCAGCCCAGTACGGCTGACTACATGAGCTCCTGCCTGTAGGTCAAGGTATTGGCCAGCCCATTGCGCTAACCATTCAATAGAGCCAGGAGGCTGTCCTTGCCCCAATACCGTTTCCTCTCCTTTAGGATACTGGCTTGGATTCCAGTTTCCACCCTCGTGGCTTAATGGGAAGCCATACTGACTAGAACCTGACGCATCCACTATGGTTTCGAAGTACCACGTCCGCGGCCATTGGTGTCCAAAGAATGAATCGTCGGGCAGCGGGTTTAAGTTGCTCACATTGAAATTGTGGGCGTTATCAAGAAGTGTCTCCGTGTAAACTAAGGGAAAATCGCCAGTGTTGAAGTAGTGATCTGACCAAGTTGAGAAAGCTCCATAGTCATCCGACCATGGTGGGGCGTAGGCATCGAGAAATGTTGTGTGGATCACGGTGCCATATTGAGCGGCGTTAATCTGCTCGGCCATCGCATCGACCAAGTCGCCCCCTGCGCTGTTGCCAATAAGGTGAACACGGTCGTAGTTCCGTGCAGCCAAAATTTTCCCATCAAGCGTGCCCTGCTGCCGGGAGTTCGCCAAAGGGCGCTTCGTTTTTGCCTCCTCTGTCCACTGATATGCAACCACTTCCCATTCATTTGGGTCAACGCGGGCTCTGATCGTGTCAGCCATTACTTCCACCCACGCGACTCGGTCTTCGCCGGTTGCATTCCACCCGTGCGTTACCAGCACCAAGTTCTTGACTCCAGTTGGCTCCGGCAGATGCGACTCAAACCTCATCTGGGGCGTTGGTTCCAAAACATCGGTGTAAGAAGCCCCGTAAGCGCGCACAGTCGGATTCGTGTTAGCCACCAGTGTACCGGCCCCCGTTGCCGTATCGATGGAAATCAGCTCGCCCTGTAAGGTGTGACCGAACAGGCTGTCGCCGACAAAATCCATACCAAGTACGTTTCGGAAGCCGATGGATCCCACCAGGGTGCCGCTGCCGTTTGACGGATCAATTTCGATCAGTCTGTTACGTGCCGTCTGTGAAGGATCCAGCTTTAGCCCTGACGGCTGGGTTTCATTCATAAACAGCCGTCCGTCCGGAGCAAAGGCCAGGTCGCCACCATTATTAAACCCGATGATCCCTACCAGGGCGGGTTCAGCCGTCAAAGTGTTGACCGTTCCCAGCTCTCCTCCGGCGAAAGGCGCGAACGTCGCGAAAAACAATGTGCCGCTAGCGTCGAATTCCAGCGAGAACACGTCACGACGGCCAATGGGTCCCCGGTAGGCAATACCGAGCGAGCCAATCAATGTACTCGGGATCCTGTCCGGGTTGTCAGGGGCACGTTCGTTGAGACCTATGCGGTACAAATCGTCCGGCGGGCTAATACCAAACAGTTCACCGGATGGCGCAAAGGCAATATCCGTCATCACCACGCCCATATCTCCCACTTGCTTTGCCGCGCCCGAGGTGGGGTCAACCTGCCACAACACTCCGTCCTCGTCTCCCACCATGAAAACGCCAGCCTGCAGCGGATAAGCAAACAAGCCGCTCACCGCCAACACCAACCCTTGCCATAATCGAGACATAGCTCACCCTCCTTACTATTCAGTTGACGAAGAACCACCCAGAACCGACGTTCGTTAGCTTACGCCAATAATAAAAAAATGCCAGTTCATTGTGAGCTGGCAAAGGGACTAAATCACAAGGTCATTACCACGATCCTCTATCTACCATTCTCTTCATACACAACCTTGCCATCCCTGATCCAAAAACACTTTTCCTCAAAAGAGCGGCTCATCCAAGAACGCTCTCTCTCAAAAGAGCGGCGGGTTTCAGTCTTCAGGGAAACCACAGTGGCGAACGCATCAGCCGGTAAATCTGGCTTAACAAGGTGCAATCCGTATCCCACCCGAACAATATGTGGACCAAACCACTCCACTTCTACACCAGCATCATGCCGTAACTCCTTCTGTACATGCTGACGGATAATCCTTTGACACTCCTCAAGGCCCAGTGGTTGTGGTTTTTCAACAGAGCGCGAGGAACGCTTATCTGCCAGATTTCTAGACGATCTCACCTCCTGAAGAGAGATAAGAACTTTACCCCTCTGGACATTAATCTGGCGGACAGTACCACACACAGCCAAGAGAGAACCTTCCTTCAGTAATCGAGCCTCGTCCCGAGAAACCTGCTCACCAATCTTCAGCAAATCTCCCTGACTGGCAAGCTCCGACCTCTTCTTCATCAGCTCCCATTTCGCCTCTTTAAGCTTTAGATATCTGGGATCATCCCATGACGACAATCCCGACATCCGAGCTTGCACATCATCCTCGTCCCGCTGCAGGCCCCAGTATCTGTCCAAGCCGTCGCTGTTGACGAATTCCGTCTCGATATGTGACAAGGTTCCGTTAACAAGGACATACTCTGAAGTCACACCCACTACCGGCATTTGCCAGGTAACTTCCTGTCCCACAAACGAGCTGCATTGTCTGTCCAGCTCCGCCACAGCCTCCTTATAAATAATTTCGTTGCCAGTCGGAACAGCCGCAAAAGCTCGTTGTACCCAGCGGTTGGTTCGTGCCATGTCAGTTAGATCAAAAGCTAACTGCTCACGTTGCTTGCTGCCACGCTCCTTAGAGAACCGTTGGTACCGCGAAACCTCCCCATTACTTTCAAGGGTAAGGTCGAGCTTGTCGTTGGTAACCGCGACGGTGCAAATAAGAGGACCGGCTAGCTTACCCTCAAACCCTCCGATATCCATGCGCAGGCGATCATCGCCATCGTTGAGGAACCGATAGTCTCCGGTTAATGATCCTCCTTTAGAGGAATCTGTGATAGTCACTGTTCCCTCGAGAAAGAATTCGACGATTTCAGTCTTGCCAATCTCCTGCCATTTGCCGATAATCTTATCCCGAGCCGACCTTCCTATGGCTACATCGACCACACTCTCAATAATCCCGGGGGATACCGGTTCCTCCTCTGGAGATTTAGCTACTGCATCGTTCTTGTCGTCAGCTATCTTAAATACCATAACTGCTCCGACAAGACTAAGACCCATTACAGCGAAAGCTAGCGACCATCTTCGCCCAGCGTGCTGTCGTGTTTGCTTGCACCGATACTGCTTAGCTATTTGCGTCAGTGCTTCTTGTTCAGGCGCCACCGGCTCCGGGGACATTGCCATCACCTGGGGCATGCGGAATGCACTTCCGCACTTAGGACATTTGACCAGTCTGCCTGAGAGGTAAGAGTCGTGGTGTAGTCGCTTGCCGCAGTAGGGGCAGGGAAAACGGGAGACCTCGGTGGTCTCGAAGTCAACATTTGCGCGGATCATGATTACGTCTCCAATACTGAAGAAGTTTGTTGAACGTGTAATTGGTAACGTACACTTGCACGTCCAAACCAACCTCTGACGAAAACGTGCAGTTATAATTTACCCGATTTTGCCCCAAAAGTCCAGGTATGTTATGGACCAGAACATAGCTTAGACTTTCCCGTCAAATAATATTAGGCTTCTACTGAAATATCATAACTTTCATATATGAAAGACCTGCCAGTTCCTCAATATAAACAAGCGACAGTGTTTAGCTGTATTCCTGCCTGCTTGCAGCAGGTTTTTGCCTACTACGACAAACAAGTCTCTCAAGAAGAAATCCTGAATAGTCTAGACAAGCCAGAGCGAGGCATGTCCATTCCAGCCGCCGGAGCCTTTGCTAAAAAGCGACGACTAAATCCCACCATTACCACCAATAACACAACCATCTTTGATCCTGCCTGGTTTAACACAGGAGCCAAAAAATTGACGCAACACCTAGAAGAAAGAAAAAACTCTCTTAACGAATACAACCAGTCAGTGATTGAAGACTATTTAGAATATCTAAAAATAGACGGCCAGATTAATTTCGACACCATTAGCAAAAACTTACTCACGAAAAACTTATCAAACAACATCCCTGTTATCATCGAACTATCCAGAGGGATCAAGGGTCACGGAGTAGTCATAGCTGGCTTCGATAAGAACAAATTTAAGATAATTGATCCAGGCCCTAATAATCCCTACGACAAAAGTGGTATTTACTGGATTCCCGCCGAAGAATTGATGGTGAGCTTCTCCACTCTCGAAGGGAAATCACTATTACTCATTAACAGAAATTAGAGCCCTAGCACAATCATGCCAACCAAACTAAAGCCCTGGATCGCCAGCCTGTTTATGGGACTAAGCAAAGCCGGCAAGGCCAAAACAGTTTTCTAAATGAATTTACCATCCGCCAACCAGAACCAGCCGTGCGACATAACAGCAGCCATAGCTTTCATTTTCTGGCATGGCAGAGCACTCATTGCTAAGCGTAGCGACCAGGAGGACTTCCTGCCCGGCTATTGGGAACTAGTGGGCGGCCGGGTGGAAACAGGTGAAAGTGTAGAACAAGCATGCATTAGAGAGGTAGAGGAAGAATCCGGGCTCCAAGTCAAGATTCTGCGCCCATATCACGAATTCAACTATACTATCCCTGACGGCCGCTACGTTTGCGGCACAGTATTTCTTTGCTGTCCCCAACAGAAACCGCAAGTTACGCTAAGCGAAGAGCATCAAAAATATGCCTGGATTTCCGTGGACGAGCTCAAGGACGTAAGCCCCATGACCGACAAAATGCGAGATCGAATTGATAAAGGCTTCGCCGAGCTAGCAAACTAACTTAACTATGTTTCTGCCCAAAGTTATATTCAAAAAAGTTTCTCGGGCCCTAGAAGCAGACTTGCTTTACGGCTTTCTATTCCACAACAAATGGGGCTGGGAAAAACGCATTCTTCGCGCTCATCCCCAATTGAAGAATGTTTATAATTACCAGAAGGCAGCCGATCGCAAAAGATACTTACGAGAGTATACGCGACAATATCCGATCGAGAACGAACTTCGTATGCGAAAAAACATTAAAACGCATCAAAAGCGTTGGCAACAACTGGAAATTGCGTATTTCTCTACGCTGGCAGAAATAATGAATATTGTCTGGCCTAAAAATCATTCCATCATCACGGCGTTAGTTTCCATTAACCCTATTTGCCCTCGTTTTCTTGAAGACTGGAGCTTTCTCTTTAGCTATCAGGAAACGGCTAAGGAAGGACTGGAAATAATCATGCACGAATCCTGCCACTTCTTATATTTCAATAAATGGAAAGAAGCATTCCCAAAATCTAACCCCAAGACTTTTGAATATCCGCACCTGGAGTGGCATCTAAGCGAAATACTAGCTCCCGTTATTCTCGGTGACTCGCGTATTCAGAAGCTCCTATGTAAAAGGCCAGATTTTTATAAGGAGCACAAACGGTTAAAAATTGACGGTACGCCTGTGCCGGAGCGTTTTAAGAAATTGTATGGCCAGCATCTAAAAAACCAATCCTCCTTCAGCAATTTTCTGAAAGATGCTTACCGGGAAGTAAAAAAGATAGAGAAAAAACTGTCAGCTTTGTGATCTTATAAAATACTTCCATAATTTCACCTCGGGTAGCCCCACCGCCTGCCTTGATATACCATATAACCATGATCTTCGGGCGTTAGCGTCAAAATGTCAATGACAATAATACCCGCGACTCCTTGTTTGACCTGCCCCTCTACCCGCCTCCTCCCCAAAAAGACGGTGGGGTAGACATCGCCTCCCAGCAGCTGACCGCCGACGTTAATCAGCGCCTGGCATCTTTTTCTGTAGCCAACTTAATCCCAATTACTGTATAATCTTAGTTGATGACTGACCGGGAAAAACATGACCCCAACAGCCAGGGATATACCAACGCCCTGCTGGAAGACGTGGATGATAAATTTCAGGCAATTCTTGAAGCAACTCAACCCATCCCCCAAATACAGCAGGATCTCACCGGCGTTAAAGAGAAGACCGAAACAATAAAGAAGAGAATGGATACCTGGGAAGAACACGTCCAACTAATCCCCGCCATCTTCGAAGAAATCGGCTCCCTTCGCAAAGACGTTGAAATAATCAAAGAAGCTATGAAATTACTTGATCGACACGATAAACGTCTGGAGAACATTGAACAGAGACTGTCAGTAGTGGAGCAACTAGTTCACTGATTCCTCACCCTGTTTTCACTCCTGCTTAGTTATTCCTTCTGTTTCAAAATGTCAGCTACCTTCTCCGCCACGGTCGGCTTCACCGCGAAGTGAATGCGAATATAGCCGGTGTCTTTGTCTGAATCTGAATACAGAATGTTACCCGGCGTCGTCACCACCTTCTTTCTAATCAGTTCCTCCACTACTGCCATGTCGCTTCCCTTGTTGTGCTTCAGCATCATGTAATACGTCGCCGGTACTGGCAGGGGAATCATGCCGTAACTCTCAAAAGCCTTAGCCAATATCTTCATATTAGCCTGCAGCGTCTTCCGCAAATCGGCCACGTATTCATTCAACTCCTCCCGATTATCTCTCAAGGCCACCGCCAGCGCGTGCTGCGCTATTGTTGACCCCCCGATATACAGCGCGTCGTGCCTCGCCGCCATCTCTTCCACTCGTTCTGGTGACGTCACTGCAAACCCCACTCGCCAGCCCGGAATGGCATAGGTCTTAGAAAAGCTGCGCAGCAGCACTGTTTTCTCAAAGTTCAACTTGTCGTAGCCACTATCATCTTGCGGTGGATTATCCCAGATAAACTCGCGGTACATCTCGTCAATCAGCAGCAGGCAGTTATGCTTCACTGCCGCCTCGCCCAAACTCTTAAGCACTTTCAATGACGCCACCTGGCCCGTTGGATTGGCTGGTGTCGTTATCACTGCCGCCTCCACAACCTTCATCTTTTCTGCGATCTCGTCCCAATTCGGCTGTCCCCCCAGTGGTACTTTCACAAACTCTATCTCAAACCCCAGTGTCTCAAACAACAGCTTGTGATACACAAAAAATGGTTCCGGCAGCAGCACTTTAGCCCCCGGCCGCAGATCCGTCAGCAAAGCTGCTGCCGCCCCGCCATTAGCCCCGGCAATCGCCATTACCTGGTCAAAGCCCACCTTCCATCCCCGCGAGCCCAGATAACCAACAACAGCCTCCCGATATTCCTTCACGCCCCGCTTGTTGTTATATGTTGAAATCGTATCCAGCAGCAAACCGCGTAACGCTTCCATTAAAACTTGAGGCGGCGCTGCGTCAATCACCCCCTGGGCTAAGTCGTACGCCCCCTCTGCCTTCGCCCGCTCCGCCAGCTCCCGGATGCCTAGCTTTACTTTCATATACATCACAATATTAAAATAACCCCCGACTGTATAGAAGCTTTTACAACACTGTCATCCAGTAGCTCCATCCTCCCTCTTGATATACTATAAAACCATGCAGCGCACCCCTTTTCCTCTGCCCGTTTGCCCTCCTCCATAGATATTTTTGTCAGCTATCTCTGACACTTTATTCCTGCCCAAGCATTGACATACCGCTCCGCCAAGTTACTCTTTAACAGTTCTGTTACCGCGTGTACTTTGTCAATCGGTAAAACCACAGATCTTGCTTGTTCGGAGGATAAAGCATGAACATTGACAATCTAACCAGACTCGTAAAATCACCTCATCTTGTGGTGATAAAACATGGTCTCGGGTACGTTGTCTACCATTCGCTGCTTGGATGTCCAACGGTTATCAACGCATCAGGCTTCAGAGTATTAAACCTTTTTCGCAAACCTCACTGTCTCATGGACGTCAAAAAGAGATATGAGGTTCAAGGTCTCAATCACTGGCTTCAAGCATTTGTTGGCCAACGTTTTTTGATTCGGGAAGGCACCAACGAGCGCGCCATCCTAGAACGTGCCGTGGACAAGGTGATTAGACGCATTGCGCGGGGAAAACAATTGGCATCACTCGGGCTTATTCTTGATGAGTCCTGTAATTTCAACTGCTCGTACTGCGTTTCAAGGAAACTCATTCAAGTTTCTAAAAGAAGCAGCCCAAAAAGTAAGCGGATGTCATGGGTCGTAGCGCAGCATGCAATTGACACATTCGTCACCCTAGCGCGCAAGCAAGGCCGGCAGAAACTAGAGGTGTACTTAGGTGGTGGCGAACCTCTGCTTAATTGGAGAGTTTTCCAGCGCGCTATCGAGTATTGTAAGAGCAAGTATGGCAATGAGTTCAAGTTTCACTTCTCCACCAACACAAATGCTTCTCTTATTGATGCTGGTAGAGCGGCATTCCTGGCACATCACCAAGTAACAGTCACCTCCAGTCTCGATGGCCCCAAGTCGGCAAATGACATGATTCGTAAGCTCCACTCCGGTAAAGGCACCTTCACGCGCATTGTCTCCGGCTGGAACCATTTAGGTATCAAAGGTAGGTATGTGAAGTGGTTTTGCCTTACACTCACCGATCAAAACATCGAGTCTATTAACGAGGAGTTCTTCGATTTCCTCGCCTCTCGAAGAATTGTTTCGTGCTCATTTGAACCGGATCTAATCTGTTCGCTCACGCATACGCCTAAACAAGTCGTAGCCGCTCTTCTATGCTTTAAGAAGTGGGGCGAGTCAAGAAATATTAGCGTTGGCGGGTTGTGGTGCAAACCGTTCAAGAACCTCTTTTCCACTAATCGCCGGCCTAATTTCTTCAATTGTTCTGCCTTTACTGGCAGAGGTATTTCAGTGCTGCCGTCTGGCGAGATTGTTCCCTGTTCCTACAGCGCAACTAAACTTGGCACCATCGACGATTTGGATGTAATCTTCCAGACCAAACAATTCCAGGCATTCACTGCTACGCGAGCTGTCGGGAACATTGAAGCATGCCACGGATGCGAGATTGAGGGACAGTGCATGGGGGGATGTTACCTCACCACCGAGTATGGTAGCCACACTGGCTCACAAAGCGCTTTTACCTACCGCTGCGAGATTTACAAGAGAGCAACCCGTTCTTTGTTGCTCGCGTCGGTTTAATAACACCCCTGT
>CAYSWF010000010.1:5920-14070 GCA_964434765.1 uncultured Candidatus Saccharibacteria bacterium | reverse complement strand
ACCGCCATCGCTTACGCGGTTTCGGAAATCCGCCGCGGCGCGGCGGACGTGCTGTTTGACCTCGTCGGTGACATGAGGAATGACTTGAACGGTTTTCCCCAGATACTCCCCTCTTCTCTCGCGAGCAATGAGTGACTGGTAGATTTGGCCGGTCATAATCGAGGAATCAGCGGTAAGATTTTGATCCAGGAAGCGTTCGTAGTGACCGAGGTCGAGGTCGCACTCGGCACCGTCGTCAGTGACAAATACTTCGCCGTGCTCGCCGGGATTCAAAGTACCAGCGTCGACGTTGATGTACTGATCAAACTTCTGCATGTTTACATTCAGCCCCCGTTCTTTGAGGATATTGCCGATAGAGGCGGCGGTTATGCCTTTACCGAGGCCGGACAGGACGCCACCGGTAACAAAAATGTACTTAACTGGTTTGTGAAGTTTGAGCATCGTCAGTAGCGGTGGGAGCCTCTTCAGAAATAACGTTAATGTGAATAGTAGTTTCAACTTCTGGTGACAAACTGACTGTTATCTGGTGTGAGCCGAGAGTCGTTAGGGGTTTTACAAGACCGATGTCCTTGGTTTTGAAAGGATGACCTGATTGTTGGCTTAACTGCTTGGCTATGTGAGTGGCATTAATGCTGCCGTAAATCTCGTCGCCATCTTTGACTTTGGCCGGCACAGTGAGTTCGGTGCCTTGCAGGGCCTCGGCCCTAGTTTGCAGTTCGGATAACTGCTTCTCAACGACCGCTTTTTTCTGGTTGTCCTTTTCTTTAGCCACTGTTACCGCTTGGGCGGTGGCGAGGGCGGCTTTGCCTTGAAGGAATAGGAAATTACGGGCGTAGCCTTCAGCTACCGTAACAATCTGCCCCGCTAAGCCCAAGGGGCTGACATCTTCAAGGAGAATTACTTGGATTTTCTTGCTCATCTTAAGAATATTATTTTATCAGTTTGATAAGTTCTTCTTGAGCGCGCAATAGCTGCTCATCCTCTGCCGTGGCTCGATCTTGTTCGACTACGACAGTTGGTTCTATGCCCTCATCACTTATGGATCGACCGTTAGGAGTATACCACTTGGCTACCGTGACACGCAGGCTGGAATCATCAGACAGTTTTAAGAACTCTTGAACGGATCCTTTGCCGAATGATGGGGTGCCGATTATGGGGGCGGAGCGTTTATCTTGAAGGGCCCCGGCTAGAATTTCAGAGGCGGAGGCAGAACCACCGTCTACCAGCACCACTACCGGTATATCCTTGAGTATGGCGTTTCCCTGGGCGACATATTCCTGATTGGCCTTACCTCTCTCGGAGACAACCAAGGTATCTTGGGGCAGGAAGCGGGAAGCAATATCGACAGCTGTGTGTAAGTAACCGCCGGGGTTGCCGCGCACATCAAGCAGCACGCCTTTGACCTGTGCTTGTTCGGCTTGGCGGGCGGCGGCGTTAAAGCGCTTGGCGGTATCATCGTTGAAGCTGGTGATTTTAATGTGAGCGATGTCATTGGCTATATTGATGAGAACGCTCTCAATGGCAATTTCACCGCGGATAATACTAATGTCTTCAGCTTGAGACGCCCCTTTGTGGACGACGGTGAGCGTGACTGGCTCGCCTTGAGGGCCACGGATCTTACGCACCACTTCGTCAATTAAAGTATCAGGAGAGACGGGCTCACCGTCGATGGCAACAATAATGTCTTCCGCGCGGACGCCGGCTTTGTCGGCGGGAGAGCCACTAAGAGGGGCAATGACGGTAACGGCCCCGTCTCGGAGACCAATTTCAATGCCAACCCCGGAGAAGCTCCCAGAGATATTTTCCTCAAACTGCTTGGTTTCAGCTGGCGGGGCAAAGACGGTGTAAGGGTCGCCAGCGGCTTTGACCATGCCTGATACCGCCCCGTAAAAAAGTTTTTCATCGACCAGCTCGTTAATGAAATTGGCGTGCAATTTGTCCCAAGCTTCCCAGAAGGTGGGAAAGATGAGGCGGCGTTCACCTTCTTCAACGGTGACAAACTGCAGCGCCGAATATTTGAAATCGCCGGCGGGGACAAGGTAGCGACCGACGAACAAGCCGACACTGAGGAAAAGAAGGCAGGCAAGAAGTGTGGGAAGACGCGGACGGGTAGGTGAATTAACAGTGTGCGGCGCAGTCTCTGGGGGGGAAGAAAGAATCATGGGCTTAATCGTCGATGTCTATTTTTAAATGAAGCTCTTTGAGTTGTTGTTGGGTAACTTCCGATGGAGCGCCCATCATGAGGTCCCGGAATTTGCCGTCTTTAGGAAAAGCGTAGATATCCCTAATGCTGGGCGTGTCTAAGAGGGCGAAGAGCAGCCGGTCGAGCCCGGGGGCAAAACCGCCATGAGGGGGGGCGCCATATTCAAAGGCACGTATCATGCCGCCAAATTTCTCATCGACTTCCTTTTTACTATAACCGGCGACGGCAAAGGCTTTATACATAATATCAGGCCGATGGTTGCGGATAGCTCCCGAGCTGATCTCGATACCGTTCAGCGCTAAGTCATATTGATAGCCGATAATGGTTGTGGGATCAGCGGCGTTAAGCGCTGATAGCCCGCCTTGGGGCATAGAGAATGGATTGTGAGAAAAATCAATTTTACCTGTCTCTTTATTTATTTCATACATCGGAAAGTCTGTTACCCAAACCCAGGCTGCCTGGTCTGGATCCTTCAGTTTAAGTTTATCGGCTGTCAGCTCTCGCACGGCACCAAGCGCTTTCGTAACAATGGCCCACTGATCGGAAACGAAGAAAATGACATCACCAGACTGCGCGCCAACGGTGTGAATGAGTGTGGCGGTTACCTCCCGGCCTAAATGTTTAACAAGGGGGGAAGTTGGCTGGTCTTTGAGAATGATATAGGCCAGTCCTTTGGCACCGAAGGTGGTTGCTTGTTTGGTTAACTCGTCGATGTCCCGGCGCGTGAAGCTAGCGCCGCCCGGCACGCGCAAGGCGAAGACCACTCCCCCATTGGCTAGGGCGTTGGAGAAGATCGCAAAGTTGCTGCCGGCGACTTGAGGGGAAATGTCACGCATGACCAGTTCGTAGCGCAGGTCTGGTTTGTCTGTGCCGTAGTTGGTCATGGCCTCGTGCCAGGACAGCCGGGGAAAGGGTTTTTTGATTATAGTTTTGTGACTAAACTTTTCCGTTAAGTCAATCATGAGAGGCTCTACTACCTGAAAAATATCTTCTTGTTCGACAAAGCTCATCTCCAGATCTATTTGGTAAAAGTCGCCGGCGTGCCGATCAGCGCGGGAGTCTTCATCGCGAAAGCACGGCGCTATCTGAAAATAACGCTCTAGGCCGGCGACCATTAATAGTTGTTTAAATTGTTGAGGGGCTTGGGGCAAAGAGTAGAATTTGCCGGGATAGAGACGGCTGGGCACAAGGAAGTCGCGCGCTCCTTCTGGGGACGAGTTGGCTAAAATTGGTGTCTGAACTTCGACAAAGCCGTGGTCGTGCAGGTACTGGCGAATGTGGGTGATGAAAGCGTCGCGGATAGCGAGTATCTCCTGCAAACGAGGGTCGCGCAGGTCAAGAAACCGATATTTCAGACGCAGCTCTTCGTTGACCGGCTTAGAGGAAGCAATGGCGAAAGGTAGTGCTTTGGAGGTGCTTAAGGTCGTTATGTTCTTCACCTCTATTTCAATTTCTCCGGTGGGGATTTTGCTATTAACCATACCGGCGGGACGGGCGGCCACGGTGCCCTCAACATTAATGACGTATTCGTTTTTGAGTTTTTCGGCCGTGCGCCAGGCAGCCTGATTTTTATTGGGATCAAAAGTGAGCTGGGTAATCCCCCACTTGTCCCGGAGATCAATAAAAATAAGGTGGCCGTGATCGCGCCGCGCGTGGACCCAGCCGCTTAAGCGAACAGGTTGGCCGAGGTGGGCGGCGGTAAGTTGTCCGTTAGTGTGAGTGCGATATTTATTGGGTACAATCGGATTGCTCTTTACCATGTTTGACATCGTACTCTAAAAGTCGGTGGCTTGACCAGAAGTCTGAATAGAACTTAAGGGTTTTGTTCTGTACAGACTCCTGGGTTTACCCCGCCGTAGGCGGGGTAAAGTCGTATGCCCAGGATGCGCCCCGCTCCTTCAGGACGGGGCTGGCTTGTAGCTTCTCCACGAGGTGGAGGAGCCAGTCAATGAACACTGCACACGTAATGCGTGCATTACACGAGACGTGGCAGTAAATGCGCCACGCCCCAAGGAATGCAAACATTGGATCTTTTTGTCAAAAAGAAGGATTTTGAGAGAACTTGATATTATCAGGGAAAGCAGCAAAAAATGCAAATATAAAAAACCTAGGAGCGACAGGGTACGTATCGTTTTGTTGTTTACCTCATTTGTGACGAGGAGAAGGTGACACCACTTGCAAGCAGGCAGTGTCACTGAATAGGTCGTGTGAGCAGTAGGTTCACGCGACTAGTCATATGGCTCAAGACAAGGGAAGTCCGCATTGAGACAAAACAAACTGCCCCAGCTGTGTTGCTATAAGACCACTCCTAGTCACAAAGGAAGTGAACAAAGCAACCTACTAGTTTACACAAATGACGAATTTTGTCAACTGCTTTTCTTTGGGTTAATATAAAGAGCTAATTCAACAGGGAATTGGCGGCTGTTCTTTGTCAATTCAATACACAAAAGAAAGGGTGGCTTGCTATGCTGTACTTCTACCGAAATCCGGCTTTAACTGATGCGGAGAAGCAGCGATTTATCGCTCAAGCGGCGGCGGTGCTGGGAATAGCCGGCGGCGCGCTGGTGACAGCTACGGAATGGTGTTTCTGTGTGGAGACGGGCGGTGGCGAACTGACGGGAGAAGAACGAGAGCATCTGGGGTGGCTGCTTAGGGAGACATTTGCACCCGATCAGTTCGGCACTGAATCTACCTTGGGTGACTTTCCTACTAAGCTCATGATAGGGCCGCGGCTAAACTTTGAAACTCCTTTTTCCTCCCAAGCGGTGGCTATATGTCAGGCTTGCGGTCTCAAAAACGTGACACGGGTGGAGCGTTTTTGGCGCCTTGGTTTGTCCGTTAAGGGAGTTAGTGATGAGCAGGCACAGGTTATGCTGGCTCCCTGGCATGACCGAATGACGCAGATGCCGTACCGGCAACTGCCCAGTAGCCTGGCTTCTGGACTAGAGCCTGAACCGGTACACACTATCCCCGTGTTAGAGCAAGGCAAGGAGGCGTTGCGGCAAGCCAGTCGAGAAATGGGACTGGGTTTTGACGAACAGGACGTAGACAGGATTTATCACCTGTTCAATGTGGTGCTGAAGCGGGATCCCACCGATGTTGAGTTGTTATGGTGGGGCAACGCTATGTCCGAGCATTCCCGACATGGGTTCTGGAAGGGCCGGCTAGTCATTGGCGGAGTGCCTCAAGAGCACAGTCTTATGGATATAGTCCAGGAACCTTGGAGAAAGAGTCCCGGAAATTCTGTGTTGGCCTTTGCGGATGACAGCTCGGCTAGGCAAGGAAGCGAGGTAGTACAGTTAATGCCGTCCCGCCCAGGCTTTCCCTGTCAGTTGGTGCCGACGCGCGAGTTGTGGCACCCCACACTGACGGGAGAAACACATAATCACCCTACTGCCTTCGCTCCTTACCCAGGAGCGGAGACTGGTACGGGAGGGCGGATTAGGGATAACAACGCGGTGGGTCGCGGCGGTCGAGTGGGAGTGGCAGCAGCGGCCTATTGCACTGGTAACTTGTGTATCCCAGGCTATAGCTTGCCTTGGGAAAGTGATAGTTGGCAGCAGCCCCGTAACATGGCTTCGCCCCGGCAGATCATGATTGAGGCCAGTAATGGAGCTTCCGATTACGGCAACCGTTTCGGCGAACCAGTGGTAACCGGGTTTATAAGGACGGGCGATCTGCCTTGCGCTGGAGAGCGCCGGGGGTGGCTAAAACCCATTATGTACTCGGCGGGTGTCGGGCTACTAGCGGATATGCATCTAAAGCCGTTACCGCCAACAGAAGGCACGCTGATGCTGCAGATCGGCGGCCCGGCTTACCGTATCGGCGTGGGCGGAGGGTCGGCCAGCTCGATGACGGCAGGCGCAAACACGGAGGAATTAGATTTTGCGTCTGTTCAACGCGGCAATGCCTGGATGGAACAGGTTATGGACCGCGTCATTCGGGCCTGTATCAGTATGGGCGCGAATAATCCTATCTTGAAGGCTGGCGACTTTGGCGCCGGAGGAGCAGGAAACCTGCTGACGGAGTTAGCCTATCCGGCGGGGGCGAAGGTAGAGTTACGCCAATTGCCCAGTGGAGATGCTTCGCTGTCGCCAAGAGAGTTGTGGATGTGTGAGGCGCAAGAGCGTGACGGATTACTGATTAATCTGGAGAGTCTTTTGCTACTTCAGCAGCTGGCTGATCGCGAAGGCGTTATCTGCACGCCAGTGGGGCGGATCACGGGTGACGGCTGGATGAGAGTTCATGACAGCCGGGACGGAACTTACCCCTTTGCGCTTCCTTTATCGGAAGTGCTGGGTGAATCGTCGCGCAAAACCTGGCACTTGGAGCGGATAAAGCCCCAACTCGAGCCACTGTGTCTACCAGATAATCTGACGGTGGAAGAAGCGCTGGCTCGGGTACTGCGACTGCCGGCGGTGGGGTCAAAACGATTTTTAACCACCAAGGTGGATCGTTCAGTAACTGGCCTGGTGGTGCAACAGCAGTGTGTGGGTCCAAACCACGTAACTCTGTGCGGCTTTGGCGTAAAGGCCCGCAGCCATCTGGCGAAAGAAGGTGATGTTTTCAGTCTAGGTGAGCAGCCTATGAAGGGTCTGATTAGCCCGACAGCGATGGCTAGGATGGCGGTGGCGGAGGCATTGTTGAACATGATTGGGGCTAAAATCACAAGACTTGAGGATGTCAGGGTCTCGGCCAACTGGATGTTAGCCGCCAAGATGCCAGGAGAGGGAGCTTTGCTGTACGACGCAGTTCTGGCTTTGCGCGACATCTGTCTGGAATTAGGCATAGCACCGGACGGCGGCAAGGACAGTTTGTCGATGGCCGTAAAGGTGACCGCGCCAGACGGACGAGAGAGGATCATGAAAGCCCCAATGGAATTGGTAATAGCGGCTTATGCCACTATGCCATACGCCACCTGCAAGGTAACGCCGGAATTGAAAGGACCCGGAAATAGCCTGTTATTTATTGATTTGAGTGGCGGCAAATGTCGCCTCGGTGGTTCTGCTTTGGCACAAGTCTACAATCAGGTGGGTGATGAGTGCCCGGACGTAGAAGATGTAGCATTACTCTACCTGACCTTCGAGACCGTGCAGCAATTAGTGACGGAAGGATTGATCGGGGCGGTTCACGATCGCAGTGACGGCGGTCTTATCACCACGCTGTTGGAGATGGCCGGCGCCGGTAACCTCGGCTTGGACGTTAATTACGGAGATGACTGTGCCTCTCTTTCCTCGCTGTTCAGTGAGGAATTAGGGCTGGTGATTGAGGTGACAGATCCAGAGCAAGTAAGGAGGCGACTAACATTGGCTGGGATTCCAGTGTTTCTGCTGGGAAAGGTTCTAGACGTAGACCACGTCAGAATTGTTCACAACGGCCGGCTAGCGCTGGACGGCTCTATGACGGAGTGGAGAGCAACCTGGGAAGAGACTAGCACGGCAATCGACCGTTTACAGGCCAATCCAAGGTGCGTGGATCAAGAAGCGGAAGTGAATCGTACCTTGCTCACTCCCCCACCCTATCGCCTCACGTTTGATTGTGCACTGACGCCGCCAGCTCGTCTGACAGCGAGTGCCAAGCCGCAAGTGGCGATTCTGCGTGAGCGCGGCAGTAACGGAGACGCAGAGATGGCCGCCGCCTTCTACGCAGCCGGGCTGGAACCCTGGGATGTTACTATGACTGATTTATCGGCTGGCAGGATTAGCCTGGATCAGTTCCGCGGCATTGCTTTTGTAGGCGGATTCGCTTGGGGAGACGTGTTGGATGCGGCTAAAGGATGGGCCGGCGTGATTCGCTTTAACGATCGCGTGCGCAGTGAGCTAGAGATCTTTCACGCGCGGGATGACACCTTTTCGTTGGGTGTGTGCAACGGCTGCCAGTTGATGGCATTGCTAGGTTGGGTATTGTGGCCAGACTTGGCGGACGAGGTTAAACCGCGGTTTATCCG
>CAYSWF010000010.1:0-5910 GCA_964434765.1 uncultured Candidatus Saccharibacteria bacterium | reverse complement strand
CTGCGCGGCATGGCAGGCTCTATTCTGGGTGTGCACACGGCGCATGGCGAAGGAAGATTGCACGTACCCAAAAAGGATATGCTGCGGCGCATCGTCGATGTCGGTCTAGCACCGTTGCGTTTCGTAGACCGGGAAGGTGAACCGACGGAGATATACCCTTTCAATCCTAACGGGAGTCCGCAGGGCATTACGGCTTTATGTTCGCCGGACGGGCGGCATTTGGCTATGATGCCTCATCCCGAGCGCACCTTTCAGAAAAGGCTGTGGCCGTGGATGCCGGAGGAGTGGCAAAGCTTGCCAACCAGCCCCTGGCTGAAATTGTTCCAGAACGCCTACGACTGGTGCATGGAGTAGTACCTTTGTAACGACCCTCTAGACAAACACACGGAGTGTTTGGAGGGTCTTTTTTATTTGTGGTGCGTCCAGAGGGTAAACCGTCGGCTTAAATTGACACCTTATCATGCTTTTGCTAATATTGAAGTACGAGTAAGAATGGGTTTTTAATCAAGATGAAAGCGTATCATTAATACTTAAATAAAAAATATGAGACAATACTTTCAAAAGTCCACAGCGTTTTTCGCTTTATTTGCAGTCGCTTTTCTGCCGACTGGCGTATTCAGTGATCTTATACAACAGGACACGGACCGGCTGGAGGTAAAATCTGAACTTTTTGATAGTTTGAAAGAAGAAGAATTTGTCCCGGGCGAACTTCTGGTCAAGTTCCGAGGCGATCGAGAGGCGCGCGTTTTGCGTCTGTCCCCCGGCCGGCAAGTCCGGGACGCTGTGAGAGAGTACCGCGGCCGGCCCGACGTGGTTTTTGCCGAACCCAACTATATTGCCCGTGCTTTGTTTACGCCCAACGATCCTTACTTTAAATACCAGTGGCATTTGGACAATCCGGTTTACGGCGGGATTCATACCAAAGCGGCTTGGGACACGGGCAGTGGCAGCGGCGTGACCGTAGCCATTGTGGATACAGGCATTGCTTATGAGAACTACACCAATCCTGCAAGCGGCAAAAAATATTACCGAGTGCCCGACCTTGCCAGCACCTGTTTTGCGCCGGGTTATGATTATATCGAAAATGACACTCATCCCAATGACGACAACTCTCACGGCACGCATGTCGCCGGCACCGTGGCACAGTCCACCAACAACGGCGTGGGCGTAGCCGGAGTGGCTTTTTCCTCGTGTCTTATGCCAATTAAAGTTTTGGACAAAAACGGCTCGGGGTCTTACGCCGCCGTGGCCGCTGGCATCCGGTTTGCCGCAGATAATGGAGCTCGTGTTATCAACTTGAGTCTGGGCGGCTCATCTTTTTCGCAAACCCTGCTGGACGCGGTAGCCTATGCCTATAGTAAAGGTGTTATCATCATCGCCGCGGCCGGCAACGATGGAGTAAATAAAGTTTCTTATCCAGCGGCTTATGATGATTACGTGATCGCAGTGGGAGCCACGCGCTATGACGAAGATTTGTCTTATTATTCTAATTACGGGCCGAGTTTGGATATAGTAGCGCCGGGCGGGGACACCAGCGTGGATCAGAATGACGACGATTACGCGGACGGAGTTTTGCAAAACACCTTTAATCCCAACACTAAAATAACCAACAGTTTTGGCTACTGGTTTTTCCAGGGAACTTCCATGGCCTCTCCCCATATAGCAGGAACCGCAGCTTTGGTAATTGCTAATGGCAATGCCACCACACCTAATGAAGTAAGAGCTGCTCTTCAAGAAACAGCGGAAGACAAAGGAGCCACTGGTCGAGATGATATTTATGGTTATGGTCTAGTTAATGCTTTTGCCGTTTTGAATTGGACAGCTGGGCCACCAGATACAGGGGCACCGGTGATAACCGGAGCTACCGGAAATACCACTGGAACCACTGGTGAACTTGTAACAATATCTGCAACCATTACTGATAATGTAGGCGTTGGTAATGCGACAGTATACTACACGCCGATCGACGGCACAGAAACTACGGTAGCAATGACCAAGGAACCAGATCCAAGCAATGTTTGGAAAGCTGAGGCGCCGGTTGCTTCAAATAAAGTAGGAACGATAACCTACTATATTAAAGCAAAGGACGCAGCTGGAAACGAAGCTAGAGATCCTTCCACTGGTAGCTATAGCATAACTATTACAGATAATGATCCTCCAGTAGCTAATGCTGGTCCAGATCAATCTGTGGTAGTGAATGCGACAGTAACCTTCGATGGTTCAGGATCAACTGATAATGTTGGAATAACCAGTTACGGTTGGGACTTTGAAAGTGATGGAATGGTGGATGCTGCTACTGCGGTAGCTACTTCTACTTATCCGGCTCTCGGCACTTATATTGCCACCCTTGCTGTTAGCGATGTAGCCGGTAATATTGCTTCTGACACAGCAACAATCACCGTCACTGAAATACCAGTCGAGATGACAGTATTTTCTGACAGTTTTGAGGTTTCGGAATGGAACGGCCTGTGGACCGAGGATAGTCAAAACGATTGGTTTCGCTCCAGCCAGCGTGCGGTGGACGGCACGCGCAGTGCGGAAGTAGACGGCTGGGCCAATAACGCGTGGATCATGTCCGTCCCAATTGATCTGCAGGGCCGCAGCAACGCGCGCATTGAATTTTCCTGGCTTATCGAATCAGGCCTAGATACTGGAGAGTATCTTATTTTCGAAGTTTCAACTGACGGCGGAACAACCTGGGTGGAAAAATCCCGGTTTAGAGGTAACGTGGATCCGGAAAACGTCTGGCGCTCGCCCAGCTTTGAGCTTTCCGGCCTTGCCAATTTGCGTCTGCGCTTCAAAGCCAAGATGAGCTCGTCCGATGAAGACGCGAATGTTGATCTGGTAAAAGTCGCGGCCTGGTAAAAGATGCTTCCACATACCCGTTAGGGCAGGACGCCGAAACAAAATTTTCTTCTTCCTTGGTCAGGAAAATTGCAAAAAGTCAGATTTTGGTGCGTCCACCAGGAATCGAACCTGGAACCGTCGGCTTAAAAGGCCGCTGCTCTGCCTGGTTGAGCTATGGACGCCCATACTTCGCTCTGTCTTCGACAGAGCTTCGTAGGGCAAGCAGCTGTTAAATAACGTTTGCCTGTCCCGCGAAGCTCAATCTGTGATTGAGCGAAGTGGGAAGCTATGGACGCGTGTGTATATGTTAATATTGTACTATGCTATACTATATATGACGTTTTTCCACAAGTTGAAATAATTAAAATATATCATATGAACAACAAGGCGATTTTGGCAGGGGGGGTGGCCGGGTTGATGTTGGTAGCCGCGGTGGCTTTGGTTGGCTTTAAGAGTGAGGCGGGTGAGACAGTGTTAATCCGAGGAATTGTTAAGTCGGGAGGCGATTCAGGCAGTATTAGTGTTTTTTATACGCAGGTGACTACAGCGGCTGACCCGTCCCAGCTACAAGGCCTGGTGCGCGATGTTGATATAAGCAAGGCGACTAAATATAAATGGGTGCAGTCAGGAGGTAGCCTGACAAGGAAAAGGGTAAGTAGTATTCCAACACCTGGACAAGAAGTGGTGTTTAAAGGGACGTTGCGTGATGATTTGAGGGTGAATGCTTCATGGATTGTCCAGAATTATCGTCTATTTACTATGGAAGGGACAGTACAGGGACGTACGCTAGATACGGGTAAAAAGGATGAGGGCTGGCTGACAATAAATGTCACCAGTTTAAATATGAAGGACATTACACCAGTTAAGACCTTTAAGGAGACGCAATTTAAGAGTAAGGACGTGAAGGTTAGGTTTAATGGGCTGACAACATTTACGGCGCTGGGTAAATCAAAACAGGCGGATGAAGTGTCGGCCAGTCAACAGAAAATTACCATCAACGGGGAAATGATTGACGAAGACACGTTTGCAGCCAGCACGGCTAACGAGCACAATTAGAACAATCGCCGGCGTTTGGTGTTTTTGAATTCATCGAGCAATCGACGTTGACGGCGGGTAAGACGTTTAGGTATGACGACGTCGGTGGTTATAAGATGATCGCCCTGGTCTGAAGTGTGCAAGTGCGGCAGGCCTAAGTTGCGAAGCGTGAACTCGGTGCCTGGCTGGGTGCCGGCTGGTATAGTGAGTTCTTTTTGTCCGTCCAGGGTTTCTACGTTGACGGTGATACCGAGGACGGCATCAATAAAAGAGATGGTCAGGCGGGAGCGAATGTTGTGGCCATCGCGCTGGAGAGTAGGGTGAGGTTTTACATGCACAGTCACGTAAAGATCGCCGGGGGGGCCTCCCGGTCCGGCGGCGCCTTGGCCGGCAACGTGGACGGTTTGCCCGTCGGCGATGCCGGCGGGAATGTTGACGGTGAGGGTGCGGTCAGATAATGTCCGGCCGGTTCCGCGGCACTCCGTACAGGGAGTTTCAGCCCGCTTACCCTCGCCCTGGCAGGCGGGACAGGTAGCGTTTTGAGTAAACAGGCCAAGCAGGGTGCGGTGAGTGGCGGATACCACACCTGTCCCCTGACAGCGGGAGCAGGCCTCTATAGGCGTGCCCGGTTCGGCTTGATTGCCATGGCAGCGGGCACAAGTTTGATATATGCGATGAGTGAGTTTTTGTTTAGTGCCCCGGGCGGATTCAATAAAAGATATGGTAGTATCAACATTTATATCTTCACCTTGTCGGCGGCGGCTGCGGCGACGGGGGCTGCCCCCAAAAAACTGGTCAAAGATACTACCAAAGTCGCCCAGATCATCAAAATTTACATTGACGCGCGTACCAAAAGGTCCGAAGCCCGCGCCAGTAAATGTTTGGCCAAATTGGTCATACTGGGAGCGTTTTCCGGCGTCGGACAGCACTTGATAGGCTTCATTAATGCGCTTGAATTTCTCTTCGTCACCACCGGCTTTATCAGGGTGATACTGGTGGGCCAGTCGCCGATAAGCACGCTTTATTTCGGGAGAGGAAGCGTCTCGGCTGACGCCTAAAACCTGGTAGTAGTCTTCCATAGTTTAAGTTTACAATTGGAGGCGCTCGACAGTTTCTTGGGAAGTGAGGAGGTAGATAAAACCGGCACGTTGCGCAAGATATATAAGCAGAGACACTATTCCTAGAGTCGGCCAGAGCAAGAGAGGAATGATTAGACGGGCCACGAGCAAGAAAACGGCTATGGTCAGGAGAGCAGCCAGAAGCGGCGCGGATTGAGTTAAGTTAGTCAGCGATTTGTTGACATAGGCCGTTACCAGAGTGGGTAAAGTTTCCTGGCCGCTGATGGGTAGGCCATAGCTTTGAGTAAGGTTGCGGTGTAGGGAGTCAAGTTCCTTAGGGGGGATTGTAGTGTCTGGTGGCAGCGAATCTGCTTCTGCTTGAAGTTTGGACTTGAGGAGTTGATCAATAGTGCGATCAGCGGCGTAACCGGGCAGGAAATTACTTATGACTCCGGTGGCTGGTTCGAGAGCCAGCTCGATAAACTGTTGGGATACCTGAAAACCGTCGGCTCTGAATTTTTTACTAAGAGGTGCGGATAGCAACCCGGCTACGGCAATGATAAGGCCGATTAGCACGAGGCGCGTGCCGGCAGAGAAAATCTGCGTGGTGTGGTACCTGACTCTGTTTTGTATCTCACGGATAAGGTGTCTTTGAGCGCTGGCTAGGGGCAGGACAAACAGGAGGGCGGCGCTAAGGGCGCCAACGTGGGCCCGGCCGATAATAATGACAAGAAGGGGGATACCAAGCGTGAGCGCGGGGCGGGAAATTTTGCCGGTGGCGAGGCCAAGGGCCAGCAC
The DNA here is from genome assembly GCA_964434765.1 of uncultured Candidatus Saccharibacteria bacterium. Taxonomy (GTDB): domain Bacteria; phylum Patescibacteriota; class Andersenbacteria; order UBA10190; family UBA10190; genus CAYSWF01. Next base: position 172 of record CAYSWF010000010.1, on the reverse strand, counting down.
GGTGAGAGCCGCCCAGATAAAACTAGTAACGAGGAACGCCGCGATCAGATAGGGATTAAGGGCGAGGCTGACGCCAGCTGCCAGCCACCAGAATAAAAGCGCGCTATAGGTTAAAGTGACTACAACGAGGCCAATCTCTTTTTTCTGATGGCGGGTCATACGGCTAGTTTAC
>CAYSWF010000009.1:13876-14107 GCA_964434765.1 uncultured Candidatus Saccharibacteria bacterium | reverse complement strand
GAAAGCGTCTCGTGGGTTCGAATCCCACCCTCTCCGCCTTCGCCCGACGAAGCCTTGGCGAAGTCGGGCTTCGCCTCGGTTCGTCGGAGCTTCGGCGGACGCAGTCCGCCAAAGAAGACCGCGAAGGAGGGCCCAACCAATTTCAGGTATTATAACAAAGTCTCCTACTGCTATGTGGCATACATATATACTTAATTGTGCTGATGGTCATCCTTGTGTTGGTTGCACTAA
>CAYSWF010000009.1:11371-13832 GCA_964434765.1 uncultured Candidatus Saccharibacteria bacterium | reverse complement strand
GACACCAGAGAAGCAACGTTCCTGCGACCACTAAGCGCCTGCCGGTAAAATTGATTTGTTACACCACTTTTGCACCAAGTATCGAGCATATGAATTCGAAAAATATCTTAAATCCGGCTCCGGCCGGGCTTTCATGAAGCGGCATTTGATATAATGTACAATGTATATCGATGAAAAAGGTACTTTTTGTGTGTAGGGGAAATGTTGGAAGAAGTCAGATGGCCGCTGCGTTGTATGAAAAATACTCTGGAGTTAGCGCGATGTCGGCGGGCACTAAAGTGCCGCAGGCAGGCCTAGGCAAAGAGGGCAAAGAACTTAAAGACATTCCTGTTGCTGAACCTGTGATCAGGTGTATGCAAGAGAAAGAGAATATCGATGTTTCAAAAAATATAAACAAATCAGTAACTCCTGTAATGGTTGAAGCTGCTGATAACGTGATCATTATGGCTGAAGAAGAAACGGTGCCGGAGTATCTACTGAGCAATGAAAAGTCCCAATTTTGGACTATTGAAGACCCTCTCGGAAAAACATATGAGGGGTACTGCCAGGTCATGGAGCAAATAAAAACACTCGTGTTAGATCTCATAGCTTCGCAAAAAACATAGCGACCCGAGTGCCTCAAATGCTACCTCAGAATAACGCTTGAAAAAGGCCTCAACATACCATACTGTGGTGGTACTTAACTCACATACACCGCCCGGAGTAGTTTCCTTTTTGCTCTGCGGCTTAGGCTTGCTAATATGAGGTAGTGGGTGTTGATAAAGAGTCATTTAAGCAAGAAGGATCTGGGGCAACGGCCGCTTATCGTGTCTTGCCCAAAGCGCAGCGATTGCCAACCGAACCTATTCTTACTCCCCGCCAAGGCAATCAATATTGGTGGGAAAAAAGAGGCACCTTCAACCCTGGCGTCGCCGTTTACCGCGACAAAATAATTCTGCTTTATCGCGCCTATGACGAGTTTCGCATATCGCGATTAGGCTTAGCTAAGAGTAATGACGGCATTCATTTCCGGCGTTATTCATTGCCGGCGGTTGACACGGATCCCACTGACATGGATGAGCGGTTGGGCATTGAAGACCCTCGCATTACCAAAATCGCTGGCACTTACTACATTATTCATACCGCTGCTTCCTATCACCCTATGGGGACCGTTTCCGATATTAGCGGAGTTATGGACTACATTCCTTGGCGGGTGAGGGTTGCCATGCACAGCACTAGAGATTTCAAGCATTTTGTGCACCACGATGTTATCTTGCCGGAAATTCCGGCCAAAAACGGTTGTTTATTGCCGGAGAAGATAAACGGGGCCTTTGGTCTTTATTATCGCGAGCGCAGCGATCTTAAATTAACGTTCACCCGCGATTTTGTTACTTGGTTCGACACTCAAACCATCACTTGGCCGGTGCCGCAAGAGTGGCAGTCGGGAAAATTTGGTTTGGGTTCGCAACCTATAATTTGCGAACAAGGGTATCTGCTGGTATATCATGCCGTTGATCAGCTAAGACATTATCGGCTGGGGCTGATGTTGTTGGATCGGCGCGACCCGGCTCGTCTTTTGTGGTATTCGAGCTCAATTCTTGAGCCGGAGATGTCATGGGAAAAAGAAGGATATGTGCCTAGTGTGGTCTATTCTTGCGGTGCTCTAGTTCAAAAAAATGAATTATGGATTTACTATGGGGCCGCTGACTATGTCACGGGGCGCGCTGTTTTACCATTAAAAGGGATTTTGTGATATGCGGGTAGCAATGTTAGCGCCGATTCATTGGCGCACGCCCCCAAGCCACTATGGTCCCTGGGAGTTGGTGGCTTCGTTGATTACTGAAGGTCTAATTCAGCAAGGAGTGGATGTCACACTTTTTGCTAGCCGGGATTCTGTGACTCACGGTCGTTTGCATGCTGTCGCTGATACGGTGGGAGAAGGCCGCACTCTTGGTGCGCGCGTGTGGGAAACTTTACATATGGCTGAAGTATTTGAACATGCCACAGAATTCGACTTGATCCACAGTCATTATGATTGGCAGCCGTTGACCTATAGCCGTCTAGTGTCAGTGCCGCTGGTGGCTACTATTCACGGTTTTTCCTCCCCTGATATCTTGCCTGTCTACCGGAAGTATAATGACAATGTTGCCTACGTATCTATTAGTAACGCCAATCGCCATCCGGATCTGAAATATGCCGCCACCGTCTATCATGGAATTGACCTAAAACAATTTACGTTAAGAACTGACCCCGGTAAGTACTTACTTTTTTTTGGCCGTGTCAGTCGTGACAAGGGGACGCGGGAAGCGATTACGGTCGCGCGCCGTACGCAACTGCCATTAGTTATGGCGGGCATCGCGCCCGAGAAGCAGTATTTTGACAAAGAGATAAAACCGTTTATTGATGGCCGGCAGGTCAGTTACGTGGGCAGCGTCGGTCCGCCGGAACGCGACCGTCTACTAGGCAGCGCCAGAGCACTGCT
>CAYSWF010000009.1:9421-11361 GCA_964434765.1 uncultured Candidatus Saccharibacteria bacterium | reverse complement strand
ATTTCTTGATGGCCAGCAGATTCGTTATGTGGGTAGTGCCGGCCCTAGAGAGCGTGATCGTTTGCTAGGAGGTGCTTTAGCTTTGCTGCATTTAATTAATTTTGACGAGCCGTTTGGGCTCTCTCCGGTCGAAGCCATGGCTTGTGGCACTCCGGTTATAGCTATGGCGCGTGGCAGTATGCCGGAGATAATCAAGGAGGGGGCGACAGGGTTTCTGGTTAAGACTTTGGACGAGGCGGTAAGGGCGGTCGGGCGGATAAATACTATTGAGAGAGCTGCCTGCCGAAGACACGTGGCTGATAAATTTAGCGTTGAGAAGATGGTAGAAGGGTATCTTCGTGTATATCGCGAGGTGCTCTTGCCCTAACTAGCGTCCTGGTTAGGACGGTACGAAACAGATTTAGATGTTGGTTGCCGACATGAGGCCAGGTCATAAGCCGGCCGTGCTGATATGCCCGTTTTTCTATTTCTCTTTTTTTGGCAGGATTATTTATCAATTCGCTGATGGCTTCTGCTAGTGCTTGCGGGTTTCGCCATGGCACCAATATTCCTCGGTCGTTAGCTAAGACTTCCTTAGCGTATAAATAAGGCGTGGAAACACAAGCTTTACCTGCGCCCACTGCGTAAGCTAAAGCGCCGGAAGTGATTTGTTGGGGATCAAGGTAAGAAGTTATATAAATATCAATGGTCCTCAACCATTCGATAAGATCTTTCAAAGACAAATATTTATTAACGAATAACACGTTTTTTTTAAGGCCTAATTCCCGCACGCGTTTTTTCAGGAAATTACGGTAGGCTTCCCCTTCCTGTCTAAGTACCTCCGGGTGGGATTGACCAATACAGGCGTATAATATTTCCGGGTGGCGGCGGACGATCAATGCCACAGCTTCCAAAGCATATTCAATGCCTTTGTTGCGGTGCAGCAGATTTATATTGCCTAATACCATTCGTCCGCCTAATCTCCGTTTAATTTTGTGCGTTTCAGTCGAGTTAAACGTCAGATCCGGCACCCCGTGGGGTATAATCACGACCTTACTTCGTGGTATGCGATAATTGCTTACCAGCTTTTTTGCCACGGTTTCCATCATTACTGTTACAACGCGTGATCTAGTGGCCAAACGACGCAATACTTCAGCCATCTTACCGGTATACTCCTGCGGCACTGTATGTAATGTAGTGATGAGAGGTTTGTTTAGGACTTCGGCGAAGTGCACAATGTATTCACCGGCCTCTCCGCCAAACAGGCCAAACTCGTGTTCTAACACCACTAGGTCCGCGTGGGATAAATTCACATACTGGGCCGCGGTAACATAATCAGAAGGATCATCCCGACTAATCTTGTACTTGGCTTCCCAGGGATAATCCATAGGCTCGTGTTCATGTGAGGGGGTAACGACCAGAATTTCAGCCAGGGAGTGAGAGTTGATGAGATTAATAGCGTTAGTTAGATCTTTGGTGTAAGTAGCAATGCCGCATTTTCGTGGTATGTAGGAAGAAACATAGATAATATTTAGAGGTTCCTGCTGACGGGTCAGTATGTGTTGAATGCTGCGCATGAGAAGTGGTGACTTGACAAATGAATTTATTATATTTACCATAACACTGAAAATTATGCAAGCAAGGGTCTCGTTGAAACACTTTACTCGGTTGATGGGGCCGTATGGATTGTACCAGCACTCTGACACTTATCAGCCGCTATTGTCCGAAGGGTATTGCACCGACGATAACGCGCGGGCTGTGCGATTATTGGTGCGCCTGCTGCCTTTGCTATCTGGCCAGCAGCGGGTAGAGGCCAAGCGTTTACTGGTTGCTTGCTGGCAGTTTGTACGGGCAGCGCAGGTGAAGCCAGGCATCTATGTAAATTTTCGTGACGCCGCCGGACGCTGGCAGCCGAGAACGCCTGAATCGGAGGACATGTACGCTCGTGTTGTGAGTTGCTT
>CAYSWF010000009.1:4567-9411 GCA_964434765.1 uncultured Candidatus Saccharibacteria bacterium | reverse complement strand
CATGATAGAGACACGCCACGCCGTCAGGAAGCGGCGCAGATGTTAGATGGCTTGGTAGAGCCCGTGGAACGCTTCACCGCCCCGCGCGCTTGGGCAGAAATATTAATTGCCTTGTCCGCCCTGGCGCCGAGAGGTCAGCCGCCGTACGTTAGTGGTTTGCAGAAAAAGGCCTATCAGTTTTTGGCTACCCTATGGCAGAAAAACTCGTCTCCGTCGTGGTCTTGGTTTGAACCGGTTATGACTTATGCCAATGCCTTATTTCCCCACGCGTTGTTATCGCTGGCCTCTCACCCTGATTTTCCCGGACGGGATAAGATACTGGAAGCCAGTGCGAGCTTCTTGATTTCTTCTACGATACGCCATAACGTTTTTATCCCGATAGGCAGCAAAGGGTGGTATTCGAAAGGGGATCGGCCATCTGCCAACAATCAGCAGCCAATCGAGGCCGGTTTGATGTTTGACTTTCTTCTGGAGTATCACAAGTTTTTTCCTGACCGCGTGTTGCCAGAGGCAGTGGCGGCGCCGTACCTATGGTTTCTTGGTCGCAACACTGGCCCAGTAGTTATGGCTGACGCCAACGCCGGTGCTTCGTACGATGGTTTGTTTAGCAACGGAATAAATAAGCATAGGGGAGCGGAGTCAATGCTGGCTTATTTATGGTGCGAAATTCGCCTGGCTGAAGCTGATCCTGACTTAAGAAGGTTGATTTTGCAACTTTCTACCCCCGCGCCACCGTCACGCCCCACACCTCCTTAGCCCCCGCCGCTTTTAGAGGCTCCGCTGCTGCCGCTAACGTTGCGCCTGTCGTCGTCACGTCATCAACCAACAGCCAATATCTTTTATCCGGCAAAGAAGAAATTTTAAGTGCGAAAGCATCACTGGTGTTTTCCTGACGCAACTCCGGCGGCAGCCTCGTCTGTGTCCAGGTGGCTCTTCTCCGCACCAGCACCTCCAGCACAGGAATCCCCGTATATTCTTCCAGCACGGCGGCCAGCTCTTGGCTTTGGTTAAAACCCCGCTGGCGCAGCCGCCGTTTATGCAGCGGAATAGGCACCAGCATCGCCTGGTCCCGCAGCTGCGCCAGAGGAGCAACGGCCAGGAGGCCCCGTATCATTAGCTGCCCCAAAGGTCTCGCCAGTGGTTTTACGCTTTTAAACTTGAGCCAGCCTATACCTCGCTTCAAGGCCGGCAGGCTATATGATCCAGCACTGATAATTCCCTCCAGCGCTTTTACATTTCGCTGCACCAAAGCCACGTTTGGCAGGCTCTGCTCGCATTCCCCGCACAACCAGCCGCCTTCCCGCAAGCACCCCATACATCGTGCCGGCGCCACCACATCAATCAGTAAATTAACTAGTTTGCTTGCCAGCTGGTTTTACGGGGGTTACTTTAATCTGCCCGCCAGTTTTTCGCGCTTGTACCGCGTGTCCCTCGACTAATTCCTCCGTCACCACCGAAGCGGCAATCGGGTCTTCCAGCAACTCTTGCACCAAACGTCGGATCGGCCGGGCTCCCGCCTCCTCCGCGAAGGCTTTTTGGGCGATATCATCTCTGACTCCCTTCGAAACATCTAGCGTGATATTTTTTTTACTCAAACGTTTCTGCAAATCCTGCACATTTAGGTCGGTGATGCGCTGCAAGTCTGCCAAACCAAGCGGCGCAAAGACAATTACCTGATCAATGCGGCCCAGCAGCTCGGGAGCCATAGTGCTCTTCAACTCTTTTAGAATAGTGTTCTTGAGCTCCTTGTATCTCTGCTCGGCGACATCACGCGCCTCTTCCGACATAGAGAAACCCATGCGGGCTTGTTGTGATAACTCCCGTGAACCTAGATTGCTCGTCATCAAAATAATAGTGTTGCGAAAATTTATTGTTCGCCCGTGGGCATCCGTGAGTTCCCCCTCATCTAAAATCTGCAGTAAGATATTGGTCACATCGCGGTGGGCCTTCTCAATCTCATCAAATAAAACAATTGAGTAGGGTTGACGTCTAACTGCCTCGGTCAATTTGCCGCCCTCTTCATAACCTATGTAACCGGCCGGCGCCCCGATTAGACGCGAAACCGCGTGTGCCTCCATAAATTCCGACATATCAACACGAATTAATGCCTCCTCGTCTTCGAATACCTCGCGTGCCAACACTTTGGCTGTCTCGGTTTTACCCACACCAGTTGGTCCTAGAAAGATGAACGACCCCAAGGGACGGTTAGGGTGGGCTATACCAGCCCGGCTGCGCCTAACATACCGCGCCACTGCCGCTATGGCCTCCTCCTGTCCCACTATGTATTTGCGCAGTATACTCTCCAGACGAGCCAGTTTTTTAAGCTCTGATTTCATGATGCGCGTTACGGGAATGCCTGTGCTTTCCGCCACCACCCTGGCAATGTGTTCCGCTCCTATAGCCGGGCGCTCGCTGCCTTTTTGATCCGACAACTTACGGGTAAAAGCCGACAACTTCTCACCCAGCATGTCCTCTTGGCGCTTAGTTTGTAGCGCTTCTTCATAATTTTCTGCCTCGATGGCTTTTTCTTTCTTCAGGCGCAGCGCCTCCAGCTCATTCTTAATCTGGTTGGCCTCCTGCGCTTCATCACTACCGGCCAGCTGCAATTGTAATGTGGACGCCGCTTCGTCCAGTAGGTCAAAGGCCTTGTCAGGTAAAAAACGATCGGGAACATACCGTTCACTCATTTCTACCGCCGCGTTGATGGCCTCGTCGGTAACCGTCAAGCCATGATGCTGCTCGTATGCTTCGCGCGCCCCTTCTAAGATAGCAATCGTCTCTTCTTCTGATGGTTCCTTTACTTGGATAGGCTGGAAACGTCGCTCCAGTGCCGCGTCTTTCTCCACGTGCTTGCGGTACTCGTCCATGGTAGTCGCACCAATTACACTAATCTCGCCGCGGGTCAGAGCAGGCTTTAACATATTTGCCGCATCCAAGCTGCCACCGGCTGAACCCGCGCCCACGATAGTATGTATTTCATCAATAAACAATATGGCGTTTTCGTCTGACTCTAACTCTCGCATCAACTCCTTGATGCGCTCCTCAAACTCGCCGCGAAAAGTGGTCCCCGCCAAAATGCTGGCCATGTCTAAGGCCAGAATTTTCTTACCTTGCAACTTAGGAGGAACGCTGCCGGCCGCAATACGCTGCGCCAAACCAATGATAATAGCTGTCTTGCCCGTGCCGGGGTCTCCAATCAAAATCGGATTATTCTTTGTTTTGCGGTTCAAAATACTCATTACCCGATCGATTTCCTTAGCGCGCCCGATCACCGGGTCAAACTTACCTTCCGCCGCCGCCGCCGTAAGATCTTGGGTGAAGAAATCAAAGGCAGGCGTTTTAGCTCTCTTCATGTCAGTTTCCGGCAACACTGGCTGACCGAGTACTTTCTTTTGCACTGCTGTCTGGGTCGGCAAGCTTTGGGGAGCCGCGGGAAATCCGAGGAAAGTTGATAGGTCTGGAAAGTGCGACGTGCTCTTCAGTACAATCTGCACCTGTTGTAACAACGCCTTCACGTCCACTGGCGACTTCTCCAGCAGCCTGTAGGCCGCGCACTCCCTGTTTGACAGAATGCCGAACAACACATGCTCGGTGCCGATGTAGCGATGATGATACTGAAAGGCCATCCGGGCTCCCTTTTCAAACACTGCTCGAGTGTGCGGGGAAAGTTCTTCTCGCCAGTGCGCCGTCTTCGGCATATTCTGGAGCTCCCCCCGCACAAATTCAGCCGTCAAGCCAAACTTCTTTAGGACGCTATAAGCCAGTGACCCCGTCTCTTGAATCATGCCGTATAAAATATACTCCGTACCAATACGGGCCGCTCCCAGCTCCTGGGAAGTCTTAGCCGCCGTCGTCAAAATGTTCTTGAGCCGGCTGGTTAATTTATCCTGGATGGGATTTTTCATACTACACTACTCTATATAACATATCGAAGCTTGTAAGGGTATGCCATAATAACTATTGATGCCACCCCAGCGTACCGATCCTAATTACCAAGCGCAAGCCATCATCAGCCGGCGGGATCACTCCATTTTTGAAGTACAGACAAAAATGAGACGTCAGGGCTTTACGGCCGCCCAGATTCACAGCGCCATTACTAAACTAAAAAAACTTCGTCTGCTAGATGATCACTCTTTCGCCCATAAATATATTAAAGAAACTCTTCACTTCAAAGCCGTCGGCCCCCGCTGGCTGGTGCGCGGGCTAAGGCAGAAAGGAATAGGGGAGTCAATAATAAAGGAAGCTATAGCTAAGAACCTAACTCCGGCTCGTGAGCAGGAACTGGCCAAAAAGGCCGCTGCCAAATGGCGGCGGCTTCACCCTTCGACAGGCTCAGGGCAAGCCCCCACAGGCTCAGGGCAAGCCCCCAAAGATCGTCAGCGTCTTACCCGCTTTCTAGTCTCCCGCGGTTTCTCGCTTGCTGCTATCGTATCTGTCCTGGAAGCGATGCTATCAGACGAGACTATAACAGACTAGACCCGCGTTTTTCATTAATCATTACAACTGGCGCAATCGTCGCACCCTCTCTTCCACCGGCGGATGGGTGGCAAAAAGGTTTGCCAGCGACCGGCCGTGAAATGGGTTCGCTATAAACAGATGCGCGGTCGCGTGGCCGGCTCCGGCCAGCGCCGGCCCGGCCGAAATCTTTTCTAAAGCCGAGGCCAGACCTTCCGGGTAACGGGTCAAGAGGGCGCCTGACGAGTCGGCCAAGAATTCCCTTTGCCGCGAGATAGCCAGTTGAATCAGCTGGGAAATTAACGGGGATAGTAAGGCTAAAATCAGGCCGATGACCATAAAAATTGCTTGAAGTTGGTTATTATCCCGACTATCCCGGTTGCCCCGAC
>CAYSWF010000009.1:0-4557 GCA_964434765.1 uncultured Candidatus Saccharibacteria bacterium | reverse complement strand
TTGAATCAGCTTGGCGACAATCGGCGACACGATCAACAAGACAAGGCCCACTACCGCTATAATAGCGCCGAGCTGGTTGTTGCCCCGCCGATCGTCTCGCGAGCGAAGTCCGCCTCCCCAGAATGTAGCGCGCATAAATAAGTCAGACAGAATAACCAAAAACCCGACAAAAACGGCGACCAAAGTGGCAAATCTGATATCGAAATTTTTCACGTGAGATAATTCGTGCGCGATCACTCCTTCTAATTCCGATCTATCGAGTTTCTCCAGCAGGCCCAGCGTCACGGCTACGGAGGCATGTTCAGGGCCTCTTCCCGTAGCGAAAGCGTTAAGAGCCGGCGAGTCGATCAGATAAACATGAGGTTTCGGCAGACCGGCGGTTATGGCCAGGTTTTCTATAATATTATGTAAGTCCGGCGCCGCCTCTTCTGGTACCACCTGGGCGCGATTAGCCGCCAAGGCAATCTTATCACCGGCATAGTAACCAACCAAAGAAGAGGGGATGGCAAAAATAGCCGCAATCACCGGTAAAACGAAATCACCGCGCACGTAATACGAATACAGCGCCACTACTCCAATCACCAGCGCCAAAACTACAAAAATCAAAACAGCCGACCGCCGCTTATTTAATTCAATTTGTTTGTATAAGTTAGGCATTGTTATTTAGTATAGCGGGTGACGCGGCGGGAAGGATTCCAGCCCGAGCGGAATTCCGAGAGGCTCACTCCGAGCTTGTCGAGGAGTGAGGAAGCGGAACTGTAGCGAGGGCTGGAAAGGCACCGCCGCGGCAGGACCCGCGTCACTGATTATCAAATTCAACCTTCGGTACGCTTCTGGCTGCCTCGTCCTCTAACTCAAAGAATTCCTCTTTTTTGAAAGAAAAGACATTTGCCACAATATTAGTCGGCACTGACTCAATGGCCGTGTTGTAATCCCTTACCGTGGCGTTATAGAAACGCCGCGCCGCCTGAATTTTATTCTCCGTGTCGGACAATTCTCGCTGTAACTCCAAAAAGTTAGCGTTAGCCTTCAGATCCGGATATGCTTCGGCCACTGCCAACAACGTCTTCAGTGTCGAGGTCAGCGCATTTTCAGCCTGGGCTTTGTCTCCCGGGCTCTGCGCGCCGAGAGCCTTGGCTCGTGCTTGCGTCACAGACTCAAACGCCTCCCGCTCGTGCGTCGCGTACCCTTTAACCGTCTCTACTAAATTAGGGATAAGATTGTAACGCCGCTTGAACTGCACATCAATATCACTCCACGCCTCCTTAACCTGGTTATGCTGTCGTACCAAAGAGTTATAAGCCACTAATACATAACCAACCAGCCCTCCCACCACAATCACTATTATCCACACCAGAGCGCTCATATGATAATTTCATGGTAAAATAAAAGCTACGATTTGTCTATGGCACTTCTTGGATCACCCCGCGCTTATCTGGGACTCGATATTGGTACCGTTAGTATCAAGCTTGTTGAGCTTCTTGACCGCGGACGCAGACATGACCTGGCCACTTACGCTCACGCCCCTCTAGTGAAGTCGGTAGACTTGGCGGATCTCGTCGCTCGCATGTTAGAGAAGGCGCAAACATCGGCCGATGCCGTTGTTATGTCTCTGCCCAACAGTGCAATTTTTTCCGCTAAACTAATCCTTCCCGAGATACCCGAATCCGAACTAGCCGCTGTCATCAAGTTCCGGGCCCGCGAAGTAGTCCCATCTCCTCTCGAGGACGTCGAGCTGGCTTGGTACAAACAGCCTGGCGGTGTCTACCTTACAGCCGCCGCTAAATCGGCCGTAATTAGTTGCCGGCGCCTGGCGAGCCGGCTCAACCTTAAACTGGCTGGTCTAGAAGCAGAAGTGTTCCCCCTCCTGCGCACTCACACCCGGAGCGACAAACAGAACATTCTTCTCTGTAACGTCGGTGGCCGGGAGACCACGTTGCATATAATCAGCCGCGGCTTTCCCCACCTATCGCGCACCGTTGATATTGGCGCAGATCAGCTAAAAGCACCTAACTCGCAATTCCACCAATCTCTCCTTTTAGAAATTAAACGCACCATAACGGGCCAGCATATCTCCAGGACCATCCTTATCGGCGGCGGCGCCAGCCTCGCTCACCTGAAAGATCATCTAGCTCCCCTGCTTGGTCACCAGCCAACTATCAGTAACCCCTGGCAGTCTCTCTCGCATCCAGCCGGGCTGGAAGACAACCTGGCTAGTCTGGGGCCTAAGTTTGCCGTCGCTGTCGGCCTAGCGCGCAGCAGATTGCCGGCATTGTAGTATAGTAAAAAACATAGCGCCTTCTTTTATGGCCGATCAGAAACCAACTTTTGAAGAACTGTTACTGGAGCATGGTCTTCTTAAACCGGCCCAGCTCGCGCATGTCCAGCGTCGCGCCGCCGAGCAAAATAAATCACTTGAAGACATTATTCGCGACGAGCAACTTGTCTACCCCGAGCCTTTGGCTCAACTGAAAGCCACCTTCCTCGGCCTGCCGTACGTCGATCTTAAAGTGGTAGATATCGATGACAATGCTATGCGTGGCATCTCGGAACGAGCCGCCACCGCTTATCAGTTTATTGCCTTCAGGCAGCGAGGCAGCCAGCTGCAAATAGCCATGGCCTCGCCCGATAACCACCAGGCGCTTGAGGCTGTTCGTTTCATTGCTAAAAAGAGCTCCTTAACTCCCGAAATATACTGTGCCTCACCCGAGAATATAGAAGCTGCCCTGCGCGTGCCGGCCCAAGAGAACATCAAGCAGACTCTGCTTGACTTTGGGCGGGAAGTGCGCCGCGCCGAAGATATGCCTAAAAACAAAGACAAACTACACCAAGTCTTAGTTAAAGCGCCCGTCAATAAAATTGTCGCCGTTATCATTCGTCTAGCTATTGAAGGCCTAGCTTCCAACATTCACATTGAGCCAGGAGACAAGGAGTTTCGCGTTCGCTATCGCATCAATGACAAACTCCATACCACTTTATTATTGCCTCTAAACTTACTCTCTTCCGTCACGGCCCGCATAAAAATATTAGCTAATATACGTGTTGCTTTGTCGAATCTGCCGCAAGAAGGTCGCTTTGTTCTACCCTTTGATCAACAGTCATACAGCATTCATGTATCAATCATGCCAACCGTGACGGGCGAGCAAGTCACCTTACGCCTTATTAACATCTCCCGGCCCGTGCCCTCATTAACCGAGTTAGGACTAACCAGTCAACAACTAGACCTAGTCAGGAAGCACTTATCTGCACCCCACGGCTTAATCATTATTGCTGGACCTGCCAACTCTGGTAAATCAACTACCCTGTCTGCCGCTCTCTCCTTTCTAAATACACCAGAAGTTAACATTGCCACTCTCGAAGATCCTGTCGAGTACGAAATTCCCGGTGTTAACCAGACGCAGCTACAGCCTGTTCAAGGGTTGACTGCCGCCGCCGCTCTCCAAAATCTCTTGCATGATGATGTCGATATCATAATGCTCGACAAACTCATAGAAGAAACTACCGCTGGGCTGGCGGTTAAAGCCTCCGCTTCTCGCCTTGTCCTTCTTGCCGTCAGCGCCTCCGACGCCGCCGCTATAATCCCATACTTAGCCAGCCTCGGCGTTAGTCCCCACCTTATCGCTTCCAGCTTGCACTTACTGATAGCGCAGCATCTAGTGCCCAAACTATGCCAGTCGTGTGCGCGCCCGGTAACCATCCCTAGCGAGTTGAGAGAAGAAATTCAAGCCGAGCTGAAAAACATCTCAAAGTTTTACGGCCAGCCGCTCAGCCAATCCCGCAAATTATCGTTCTCCTCAAGCACCGGGTGTCCCAACTGCCGCGAGCGCCGGGTCCAAGGCCAAATTGGCCTCTTTGAAGTTGTCCCTCTCTTTCAGGAATTACGTACTGCCATTGCCAACAATAGCAGCTACGAGGCCCTAGTGTCTATTATACGCCGTAGATATCTCTCTCTGTACCAAGACGGTCTGCTTAAGGCTCTAGCTGGCCTTGTTAATTATGAAGATGTTGTCAGTGCCACATCCGAAAAAAATGTGGTAGAATAAACATATGGCCAAAAACAACATTTCCATTCTTCTAGTTGAAGATGACTCATTCATCTCCGGCATGTATGAGACAAAATTGACCAACCTCGGTTATTCAGTCGAGCTCATCGATAATGGCGAAGCTGCCAGCCAGCGCCTGGGGCAAGACCCTCTGCCCGACCTCATTCTGCTCGACATAGTGCTGCCAAAACGGGACGGCTTCGAAATTCTTGAGGATATGCGCTCCACCGAACGTACTAAAAACATACCCGTTATTCTCCTCACCAACCTGGGGCAAAAACCAGACGTTGAGCGCGGTATCAAGTTAGGCGCTGACGATTATATTATCAAGGCTCATTACACGCCTACTGAAGTAGTTGAAAAAATAGCCAAGGTTCTCTCGACCAAGAAAAAACAACAATGAAAATAACCGCTCCGCGAGGAACACAGCACCGTCGCATAGACGACTTGCTGCGGGAAGCTAAAGATGCCGGGGCTTCTGATGTGCACATCTCCCCCCGTCGACCACCCTTCT
>CAYSWF010000008.1:12270-14732 GCA_964434765.1 uncultured Candidatus Saccharibacteria bacterium | reverse complement strand
GGCCCGTCATTTCCACCGAGCAAAGGCGCAGCCCGGGGAACACCAGGCGCTGCGCGGGCTTAAGCACCTGGATAAGGTTATCACTATTGACCAGTCTCCTATTGGCCGCACGCCGCGCAGCAACCCGGCCACTTACACTGGCCTTTTCACGCCGATTCGTGAATTGTTTGCGGCTACAGAGGAAGCTCGGATGCGCGGATACCGGGCGGGTCGTTTCTCTTTTAATGTAAAAGGAGGTCGGTGTGAGCGCTGCCAGGGTGATGGGCTGTTAAGAATTGAGATGTATTTTCTGCCTGACGTGTATGTAGAGTGCGATGAGTGCCACGGGCGGCGGTACAATGCGGAGGCATTGGCGGTTGAGTACAAGGGCGTGACTATTGCTGATGTTTTGGATATGACCGTGGAGCACGCGCTGGGTTTTTTCCGGGCTACGGGGATTATTTGTGACAAGCTGCAGACGTTGAATGATGTAGGTTTAGGTTATATTCATTTGGGCCAGAGCGCCACTACGCTGTCGGGCGGCGAGGCCCAGCGGGTGAAGTTGTCTACAGAGCTGTCGCGGCGGGCGACGGGTAAAACGTTGTACATTCTTGATGAGCCGACTACGGGTTTGCATTTTGACGACGTGAGGAGGCTCCTCGCGGTGTTGCAGAAGTTAGTGGACAAAGGCAACTCGGTATTGGTGATAGAACACAACTTGGATGTGATAAAGTCGGCCGATCATGTTATTGATCTGGGGCCGGGCGGAGGCGACGAGGGCGGACGGTTGGTGGTGGCGGGCACGCCAAAGGAAGTGGCCAGAGTAAAAGGAAGCTATACAGGCAGGTATTTAAGAAAGGTGTTGGAGTAGCGTTAAACTGTGCCTAAAAGGCATATAAAGCCAATTCAAAGGATAATCCTTTGAATTGTGATTATGCGGGCTGTATGTTTGACGCGTGGGCGGGTTGAGATATAAGACTTTGTTTTTGAGCGCGGAGGATCGGGAGAGTGTGGGTTGTGTGGTGCACAAGGTATGTGTGTTGCAGGAGCAGGTGGTGTTGGAAGGTGATGTTGAATTGCAAGGAAAGATCAGTAGTTTTATGGAAGGTTTGGTGATGCTGATACAACTTGTAATCACTTTTCGCCAAACCCCGCGCGGGAAGATTTGCGGTAGAGGCGGTGTGGCGGAAAAACTTGGTTGATGCCCGCAGTATATAGTTGTTCTCGGGACTAGCGACCACTTGGTTTTACGCAGTGGTCTTTTTTCTTTTAAGCTCTGCTACAATTTAAGGGATGAGTAAGAAGGTGTGGCTCACGGGACTGGCGGTGTTTGGCGTGATGCTGGTGGCAGTGGGGTTTAGGTTTTACGACGTAACTCACTATCCCCCGGGGCTATTTCCGGACGAGGCGGCTAACGGGGAGGATGCTTTGTTGATATTGGCAGGGGATTATCGCCCCTTTTATCCGCGGGGTAATGGTCGGGAAGCTCTGTTTTTATACCTGGACGCGTTGTCGATAAAGTTGTTAGGTATTGGAGTGTGGCAGCTGCACGTGGTGTCGGCGGCCGTGGGCGTGCTGACGGTAGTGGCAACATATTTTGCGACGCGAGTGTGGTTTGGACGGCTGGCCGGGATGCTGGCGGCTTTGTTCTTGGCGACCAGTCACTGGCACGTGACACTGTCACGCACGGGGTTTCGGGCTATCCTCATTCCCCTATTTGTGGCGGCGTTTACGGCCCTGGTTGGTTATGTTATCGCGGCGGTTAAGCGGGACAGGAGAGGATTGTCATATGGGTATGCGGCTCTGGCCGGAGCCGCGCTGGCCGGCGGGTTTTATACATATATTGCTTATCGAATAATGGCGGGGGTGATACTAGGGGTTTTTGTATGCTGGCTGCTGGCCGCGGCTCATCCAAAAATCGGGTTTCCTCATTTTAGGAGGTATGGTTGGCAATTGGTGATTGGGGCCGTGGCGGCAGGGCTGGTGTTGGTGCCGCTCGGTCTTTATTTCTGGCAGCACCCGGGTGATTTTGTGGGGCGGGCCGGGCAGGTGTCAGTGTTTAATAAGAATTTACAGGAAGAGTTTGGGAGGGGGGAGCTTTTGCCCACACTGGCTTACACAACGCGGGTCACAGCGGTTTCCTTTTTTGCCGGGTCAGGTGATATGAACTGGCGGCACAACGTGGCTGGTTTTCCTTTGCTCAATAGGATATTGAAAGGGCAGGAAGTGCATATGGGAATGATCTTTCCCTACAGCTTGTTGATCCTTTTTGGTATGTTGTTGCCAGTTATCACGACGGCCCAAGATTTGCCGCACGGACTGCGCTCGGTTGGTTTGATATTTCCTATCTTTTTATTGGCTGGCACGGCCGGGGCGGTGGTGGCGCGTTGGTGTTGGCAGCGATTGGTCAGCGACGTTTCGCTTGGTTTGGGCCGGGGATTGGTCGCCGGCTTGGTGTTACTAGGTGTGTTGTACGATGGCGC